>NZ_JBNUPN010000021.1:0-34556 GCF_050409405.1 Facklamia sp. P13069
ATGGAACCCGATACAACAATATAAAAATGGTAAAAAGTATTTAGAAAAGTTTTAGTTCTACAAATCCCAGTTTATTGGATTAACAGTCCACCTGAATATCTAGAAAACTTAGTATATATAAGTGTTGATATTACTTTATGATTTCACAGGTGAGTTTTGTGTCATAATTATGACAACGGCAGATAGTAACGATGAACACTGGCTTTCAAGCCACGTACTATAGATACAAAATAAGGATTGGTGTACTTTTTAGACCAATTATGGCTCACGATTGTTCTAAAAGGCGTATTGGAATAGATATAATTTGTTAATTATTAAAAAGGAGGAAGAATTGGAAGGTAAAGAAGAATTAGAGTTTCCATTAAATGTTTTTGTTGATACACAAATATTTGAAAGTCAAAGTTTTGATATAAGTGATAAAAGTAGATTAGGATTGCTAAAAAAACAAGTTAAAAAGGGTGCTATCAATTTTCTTACAAGTGAGATAATTGTTGGAGAGGCAAATAAACACATAAAAGAAAATGTTAAAAAAAAACAATGAAATAAACCAAAACTTTAATAGCAGAGAAATAGCTATTCTTAGAAACAGTAAGTATGCTGATAGTTTTAATAAATTGGATACTGAAGAGGTAGTTCAAGAAGCGCTAAATCAATTTCATAATTATTTAAATGAGGCAGAAGTAACATATTTAGATTTAGATAGTATTGAATTAAAAACTATACTAAATGATTATTTTAATAACAGAAAGCCATTCGGAACAGGTAAGAAGAAGCACGAGTTTCCTGATGCTTTTAATATTTCAATGTTAAAGAGTTTAAGAAAAAAAGATTATCAACCCATATATGTAATAAGTGGAGATAAAGATTTTGAGGACATAAAAGGAATTTATCTTTATAAAAGTATAGATGAGTTATTGAATCTTATTAATACGGATAAACTTATCGCTCAACAAGCTTTAAAGTACATCAATAGTATTAATTATAGGTTTGCTGAGGAAATTAAAGAACAATTTTTTGATAATTCACAAAACATCGAACTTGACGGGTTTGATTATGATCGTAAAGGCATTATCGGTGGATATGAATATGATGAAACTGAGCTTCAAAATGTTAAGCTCTGTAGTTATAGATTATAACTCTGAAGAGCATGAAATAGTAGTTGCTTTAAAGTGTTTAGTAGAAATTGTAATTAACTGTACATTTTTTGATTTAGAGAACTCTATTTGGGATTCTGATGATAAAGAATACGCTACAATGGAATATGGTTTAATAAAAGAAAATCACAATAAAAAAATTGAGATAGTTGCACGTATACACTATGAGTATGAAAATGAAGACGAAGATTCTTATCCAGAATTTGAAGTAGATAGCATTGAAGTAGATACAGCACAAAAACTTACGCAGAGAACGTTAAATAGTAAAGGTAGACAAATCATTAATTATCCAGATCTTATTTGGGAAAATTATTGTCCAGATTGTGGATGTGGACTAACATGGGAAAATGATGGTGGAAACGGTTTTTGTGATAAGTGCGCTCCTAATCATTAACAATTCACCTAAAACAAAGGAAATATACAGAAAACACCTGGGTTTAATAATAAAAGCTCTAGTAATGTGTTAGGAATAAACTACATCCACTTTTGTATTCGCTGAAATTGCTCATGATTTTACACCCGGTAGTGGTAACTTTCTAACAGAAACTTATATTACTTTTCGTAGACTAGAAAATCAAATTCTAAAGACCCTTAAGGAAACCAGATTGTAAGGGAGAAAATGCACAACATTATTTAGGTTTTCATTAGTCAGTTTTATGGAATTGAAATTATTGATTTTGCTGTTTCAATAATAAAAGCTTTTTAATGTAGAGAGTTTTGTCAAATTTATTTTATACGAAAATAAAAATATTTTCTTAGTATGAGAAAATAGTATTAAAAAAACACATGATAACAGGAGAATGATTGAATGGCTTCTTACCTACTGTAAACTTTATGTAAAATTGAACAAGCAAGTTGCTCTACTTTACTTAGTTCGTTATAATTGAGCTATCAAATATTTGGAGGTAACATCTGTGAAGAAAAAGTTTAGTCTATTAATGGTCCTATCTCTACTGGCAAGTGTTTTTTTGAATGTATTTACTGTAAATGCGCAAGAAGAAGCAGTTGAAATTGAGACGTTAAAAGTTGCTTTTGTTCCATCCCGTGATCCCGAAGAAATTATTACAACAACCGAGCCTTTAAAACAGCTCTTGATTGATGAGTTAGCTAAAGAAGGATTCAATGTTAAGAATGTCGAAATTACTGTCGGAACATCTTATGAAGCAGTCGGAGAGGGTATGTCTGCAGGAACGATTGATGTTGGTTTAATTCCTGGCGGAACGTATGTCTTGTTCGAAGACGATGTGGACGTCCTTCTTACATCGACTCGTCAAGGTTTATCGAAAGACTCTGAGAATCCAGCAGACTGGAATGACGGTCAAGCGACTGAATTAATCGAAGATCAAGTTTCTTATTACAAAGGCTTAATTATTGCAGGGCCTTCTGAAAAAGGCCAAGAATTAGCTGAGAAAGTAAACAATGGCGAAGAATTAACATGGGAAGACTTAGACTCTGCTAAGTGGTCAGTCATGTCCTCCTCTTCTTCATCAGGTTACATTTATCCTTCCATTTGGTTAGGAAACCAATTCGATGGTAAACAAATTTCTGACTTATCAAATGTCGTTCAAGCAGATTCCTATCCTTCTTCCATTGCTCGTTTAGCATCCGAACAAGTAGACGTAGTGGTTGGTTTTGCTGACTTACGTCGTGATAATGTCGATGCATGGATGGAAGATATGGGACGCGAAGCGAGCATTTGGGAAGAGACAAATGTCATTGGCGTTACTCCTAATGTTTACAATGACACTGTTTCTGTAAGTAAGACTTCAGAGATAATGACAGACGAATTAAAAACAGCCCTTCAAAATGCTTTCATTAATATTGCTGAAACCGAAGAAGGTAAAGAAGTCATTGCTATCTACAGTCATGAAGGCTACAAACCAGCCAAAGCTGAAGATTATGAAACAGAACGTGAAGCGCAAAAAATTCTACGTGAACAAGGTGAATAATAAATACCGACAAATAGTCTAAAACAAAACACCCACTGGACGGTGGGTGTTTCTTTGCTTGAAAGATTAAAAAAGGAGAAGGCAATGATCAAATTTGAACAAGTTTATAAAAGATATCCAAAAGGTGTATTAGCATTACAAGATATTAATTTGGAGATTGATCAAGGAGAATTCGTTGGCATTATTGGTTTATCGGGTGCAGGTAAGTCCACTCTCATTCGAACGGTTAATAAAATGCATTCCATTTCAGAAGGAAAATTAACGGTTGATGGGGTGGATGTGAGTGGCTTAAAAGGTAAGAGCTTGCGTCAGTTCCGACGTAAGATCGGGATGATTTTTCAGTCTTTTAACTTAGTAACTCGTGCAAAAGTCATCACCAATGTCTTATCGGCTTTTGTCCCTGATATCCCTTTTTGGCGCGTCTTGATTGGCTATTACAAGAAGGAAGAAGAAATAAAAGCCTTGGAAGCTTTGGACAGGGTAGGAATTCTTGATAAGGCCTATACGCGAGTCGACCAACTATCGGGTGGTCAACAACAGCGGGTGGCACTGGCTAGGACTTTGGCGCAAGATCCACGCATTATTCTAGCCGATGAGCCTGTTGCTTCTTTGGACCCAGTCACCGCTGCTGTAGTGATGCGAGATTTCCAGAATATCAATCAAACAGACAACATCACCGTCATCATCAATATTCATCATGTGGAATTGGCGCTTGAATATTGTGATCGGATTATTGGCATTCGCGAAGGAGCAATTGTTTATGAT
Organism: Facklamia sp. P13069; assembly: GCF_050409405.1. Taxonomy (NCBI): domain Bacteria; kingdom Bacillati; phylum Bacillota; class Bacilli; order Lactobacillales; family Aerococcaceae; genus Facklamia; species Facklamia sp. P13069. Next base: position 3,869 of record NZ_JBNUPN010000021.1, read on the forward strand.
GGGCCTTCAAATGAAGTCACTCAAGAAGTCCTAAACCATATTTATAAAGGACAAAGCACTGAAGAGGAACGTGACTCCTATGAATAATCCAATACTTTCATTTATGCGTCCCAAAGAAATAGTGCTTTCAAATGGCAAGAAGGTGTATAAGAAGCGCTCTTTTACCTTGTTAATTGTTTTATTGATTACTTTATTGATTTATTTATCAGCTAAAATGACTGGTTTTGATTTACAAGTTTTAATCAAGCGTGGTGAGGAATTCTTTGTTATTTTAAAACGGATGGTACCACCCAATACGGCTTATTTTAATGAGGTAATCCCTCCGCTGCTCGATACGATTAAAATGTCTGTACTGGGGACTTTTATTGGTGCGCTTTTAGCGATACCTTATGCCATGTGGTCTGCCACTAACTTAACTAGAAATCACTGGATAACTAGTCTTTTAAAACTATTGTTGAGTCTAATCAGAACTTTACCAACCTTAGTGACCGCTTTGATTTTGACTTATATTTTTGGCTTAGGGACTTTTGCAGGGACCTTGGCAATTGCTTTATTCACCTTTTCTTTCATAGCTAAACAACTTTATGAAGCCATTGAGACAGCGGATATGTTGCCTTATGAAGCCATGGAAGCCTTAGGAGCGAATAAAATGTATAGTTTTCTCGGAGCGATTAAACCGCAAGTGCTTCCAACTTATCTGTCAGTAGCCTTATACACTTTCGAAGGAAATGTTCGCCACGCTGCTATTTTAGGTTATGTTGGGGCAGGAGGAATCGGCATTATTCTCGATGAGAATCTAGGTTGGCGAGAATATCAGAATGTCGGAATGATCCTGCTTTGTCTGTTCTTAACGGTAGTGGTGATTGAAAGTATCAGTCGCTATCTAAGAGCAAGGTTAACATAGGAGGTAGTCATGGTAGATAAAATTAATCAAATGTATGAAAGTAAAGATACGAATCGCTGGCAAGTATTGGCTTGGACGATGTTAGTAGTTGGGCTAGTCGTCTGGTCTGCTTCAACCATTGATGAAGTGGGGCTTGCTAAGCGGGGCATCACTTTTGCTGTAAGTATCATCCAAGGAATTGTTAACCCAGACAGAGAACTGCTTTTTAATCTTACGAAACAGTCGGTTCCTTATTTATTATTGGAGACGATGGCGATCGCCTTTTTAGGGACTCTGGTCGGAGCAGTCTTCTCCTTTCCTCTTTCTTTTCTAGCATCGAGTAAAGTGGTTCCGGTTCCTGTTGTAGTGATGACCCGTTTTTTGGTGATGGCTATTCGAACCATTCCAGCCTTTGTCTATGGTCTAATGTTTATTCGGGTGACGGGTCCAGGACCTTTTGCAGGCGTTATGACGATCTCAGTGACTTCCATTGGTATGTTAACCAAGTTATTTAGTGAAGCCATTGACGATATGGATAAATCCATTTTAGAAGCGCTCGATGCAGCTGGCTGCAATACTTTCGAGAAGATTCGTTGTGGGATTATTCCTCAATTATGGTCTAGTTTACTATCAACAATTATTTTCCGCTTCGATATGAATTTAAGGGATGCTTCTATTTTAGGTCTGGTAGGAGGGGGAGGAATTGGTGCACCCCTTAAATTTGCCATGTCCTCCAACCGTTGGTCGCAAGTAGGAGCCATTCTAGTAGGACTGGTTGTGCTCATTCTAGTGGTCGAATTTTCTTCTTCGTCTATTCGTAAACAATTGACAAATGGTTAGTAGAAGATAAAACACAGACTTACTAATGTAATGAGCTTAGTATTGGACTGAAACTGAATAATAGTACAAAACTTTAGAACACTCCCATTGGATTCAGTTAAAATGAATTTGATGGGAGTATTTTTGTATGAAAAGAGTTTTTAATTCAGTTAAAGGAAATATAGGTCAGTATGTAGTTTAAAATCATAATTTTTAATTATATAATTAGGCCAAACTAGGATTTTGTGAGGGTGAAAATGAAGAACTCACTATTAACAAAATAATTTGTATAGGATTAGTGCGCGGAAATTCAATTTAAATAAAAATTTAATATTTAATGTAATAAATTAAAGGTATATTTAAATTGAATTTTATAGGAGGGAAAATATGTTGACAGGTGAATTAAAGAATAAAGTAGATAGAATATGGGAAACATTTTGGACGGATGGAGTTACTAATCCGTTAACTGTTATCGAGTAATTTACATATCTCATCTTTATAAAAACATTAGATGATAAACAATTACAAAGTGAAGCAGAAGCGAATATATTAGGTCTTGAACCAAAAATTATATTTAAAGGGAATAGTAAAAAATACAAAAACAGCTTTGATTATGAAGACTTGAGATGGCACAATTTCAAAGAGTTTGAAGCAGAAAAAATGCATAAAACGATTGTTGAAGGAGTATTTCCATTTATAAAAGACTTGAATAGCAATGAAGGATCCTCCTTTTCTAAATTTATGACAGATGCAATGTTTCAAATTCCTACAGCTCAAATGTTAGAGAAAATTGTAACAGCAATAGATAGTTTAGTTTTAGAAGGAGATTTAAAGGGAGATCTTTATGAGTACTTACTATCTAAGCTATCTACATCAGGTACAAATGGACAGTTTAGAACACCTAGACATATTATAAAGATGATGGTCGAACTGGTAAAGCCAACCCCATCAGACATCATAATAGATCCAGCCTGTGGGTCTCGTGTCATAATTATGATAACGGCAAATAATAACGATGAATACGGGGTTTCCAGACCCTCGAATAGAAATAGAATAGTAAACTGGGGGAGTAATGGGCTATAAATTAATAGTGGAGAGCATTAAAGATGAAGGCAAGCTACTCCATGACATATGTGATTATATCCAAATAGACAATAAAACAATCGCCTTTGGTAACGATACAAGTCCCTCAAAAACTGATATTAGAATTAATTTTTATGTCAATAAGGATTGGGTCATTAAAATTAATTCAAAAAATGAATTAACTCAAAATGACTTTATTGAACTGATTAAAGTGATTGATAACTATAACAATAGTGCATTTATGTACCAAGTTACCTTCAATCTCCCGATGGAAATTACTTATATGAATTTAACTTGGAAAAAATAGAATTTGTTTCTTGGATTGAAGAATATGTTCCATACGAAATCTGTAACTTCAATGACTATTCAGACAATATAAAATTTGAAGTGTTAAAAAATACTGCCAAATATATGGCAAAAAATTCAAATAAAGATTTGATGAGTAGATGGAGTATGTGGTCAATCATTGAATTACCAGATTGAGAAGAAAAAATTGATGAGAAAGAACAAAATTATCATTTATTAAGAGAATGCTTATTGTCTATAAAACCAATCAAATTTAATTTCTACATTAGATGAGGTAAATCAAAACTGTAGGAATGGAATAAAAGAAGTTCTGCCTCAATTAAGAAAGTGCTCCATACAAGGCGATCTTAATGCAGCAAATATTTTAGTTAATAAGAATGAATTTGTGGGTCTAATTGATTTTAATATGTCTGGAACGGTAGTGAATAATAATAATATTCTTAACGAAACAAGATATGAATTATCTATGTATGATTTTGAGAATCTAACGGCGAAAGAAAGCTTCGAGAAAATGACCGACTATCGTAATGATTTACTGAATCATGTTTTTAAAATTTATGATTTAGATAATATCGAGCAGAGTGTTTGGGATGATTATCGAAGGATTGTAGATTTATTTTTATGGCCGAATGTTGGTCTATGGAATTATTTGATTAAAGAAGATATTCATGTTGATAAAGTTATGGATCTTATAACGTTAATAATCAAGAGTTAGTAAGAAATTTTAGGAGTTTACATCTGGGTTTCGTGTCATAATAATGACACAGGCAAATAGTCAAGTAAATACAAGGGTTTTAGAGCTTCTAACAAAGTTTAAAATCAAAAAAATGAGTTATTGATGTACTATGTAGCAGGGTTTTTCGATAATAAATATTGTAAACAGTACATCATTAGGGAGGTGAATAATTTGATTCATTATATGAACTTACATCCTGAACCTTTTCATAAAATAAAGTATAAGCAAAAAGATATTGAATTGCGATTATTAGATGAAAAAAGGCAAATGATACAAGTTGGAGATTTCATTAAGTTTACAAATACTGAGAATAGTGAATGTAAATTAAGTGCAGTCGTGGTTGCATTACATAAATTTCCATCATTTGATAAGTTGTATGAGTCATTATCTTTATTGCGATGTGGTTATACTATCGACAATATTAATCAAGCTTCATCAGCTGATATGGATGTATACTATCCAAAAGAAAAACAGCAAAAGTATGGAGTAGTTGGTATTGAGATAAGAGTATTATAAATTCGAATTTATAAGGTTAGCAATTCACCTGAATAGATATAAAATTTGTATTTATAAGTGTTGATATTACTATACGATTTAACAGCCGGGTCTTGTGTCATAATTATGAAAACGGAAGATAGTAACGATAAACACTAGATTTCAAACCCTCTACTAGAGAAACAAAATATGAAATGAAATACTATTAGATCAATAAATTAATTGTTTTGCTCTAAAAAGCATGAAAAAAGATAAATTATAATTTACAGGAGTTTTGATAAATGATAGAAAAAGTTGAATTCACGAATATGTGTATGATATGTGATGGCAGTAAGGTTATTGTCATTGATAGAAAATATGAATCAGGCTATCGAGAGAGTTGAGAAAATGAGAGATGTGTTTAAAGGATATTTGTTGTGGATGATGTTAAAATCTAAGTTATATTTTGCCATAATAAGACTCCCTAAAGTTGAATTTCATGGTCCAACTATAGGGGTCAGTACACTGATTGCCTCTGGTTATTTGTTTAATTGTTAAAAGACGAGATATTTAGTTATTAAAAAAATCTTAAAAAAAACGCCTTCTAAATCAACCCAATTTTCAGTCATGAAAGATTATAAAAAGCGTCTTTTTTTGTGAAACTTCAATTTTATCTCAGTTTAAAACGTTTGGGTCCAAATAAATAGACGATCATTATACCTAAAACAAAATACTTTAAGGCATTAAGAATAAGAAGAGTGATGTCAATGATGGCTAATCGAATCTGAATTTTCTTTATAAAGACTGAACCAATTTGGTCATAGAAAATCTTATTAATATAGATAATTCCCTGATCATTGGAATAATCAGTCTTTCCTATTCGGATATCTTCGACTTTCACTTTTGCGGACTGGCTATCTATTTCTTCAACGAATTGTCGGGATTCAATTAAATTGCTTATATTCAAACAATTAAAACAAACTGCTCGAGATAAGAAGTTTTTAAAGTAAAAATAATGGTTAGAACGAGCATTAAAAGACCAGGGGCTAAAAAATTGATTGAGAAAAATAAGTCATAGCTAAACTCTAAATCTACCAAAGTACCGGCTAATGCGAAAAGAAAGCCAACTTCGCAAGTGAAAAAACACTATGAATGAGATAATCAAAGAAAAAATAGTTTAAACGATTTAAGAGAGAGGTTAAAAAAAAGCTATACTTTATACAAGTTCTTTTAATTCGCTGTGCAAAATAAAATTGAGTGCTAACGTAAAGATAACCTAGGAGATTATACATAATTAAACATTATTTGATTTTCCTCAAAGATTGAGGTTATAATAAGTGAGGTCTATGTATAGTGTTATACAGAATGGCTTGATAGCTAAGAGGTGAAGAAGATTGGATCAGAAAAATTTAAGTATCTATAATCAATTGAAGCGTCGCATCATTGAGTTTGAATATAAACCCGGAAAAATACTCAATGAAGTTGATCTAGCTGAAGAATTTGGCGTAAGTCGTTCACCGATTCGATCAGCCTTGCAAGAGCTAGAGCGAGATGATCTCATTAATATTGTGCCAAGGTTTGGAGCACAAGTTGCTCCTATTGATTTTCGTAATATCAAGGGGCTATTTGATGTAACAAAGCAACTAGATCCCTATGCGACTCGTCAAGCCGTAAAACGGATCACCCCCTCACAATTAGCAGAGTTGAAGCAAATTATTAAAAATTTAGAATCTTATTCTACTACAGCAAGTTATCAAGAGGCTATCAACGAAGATGAACGATTCCATCAAATTATTTTTCAAGCTTGTGATAATCGATGGTTAAAAGAAACACTAGCTCATCTTCATTTACATACCGAAAGATTGTGGCATTATTGTAATGATTACTTTGATGATATGACTATCTTTACCAGAACCTTCCGTAAAATCGTGCAAGCGATTGAAGATCAAGATGAAGAGGCAGCCGAACAATATGCTTACGAACATATTGAAGACTTTCTTTCTAGAATTAAAGAATCTCTCTTTTAAGAGTGAATGAAATATAGTTAAAAACCTTAAGGTCTTAGTAAAAAGATCTTAAGGTTTTTTTATGTAAATTTTTATTTTAAATAAATCAAAATTTTTATCTAAATACAATTGACATTCATCTGAAAAACAGTTAGTATATCAGTGAGGTGATGAGATGGTTTCAACCCACAATTTATTATTGGATGTAAGCGTTAGCATTGTCTTCATTAAAAGTGAAAAGATAGAGGTGGTGATATGATTTTAACGAATAATATAACCGTCAATGAAAGCGGTAACACAATCTTGGTTGAAGGTGATCAATTAGCTGTTTTGAAAAAGGCACGTGACTTGATTCACAAAGGACATTATTTAATGACATCTCCTTTGGCCGCCAGTGGTCGGATGCATTTTTCTCCCGTACGGTCGATCTTGATATCAGATAAACCAGAAGGAGATAACACTCAGTCTCTTTTGGCAATTGAAAATAGCATAGAACTTTTACAAAACTCTTTAGCTACCCATACAGTGGATTACAAGAATAAGGAGGATTACGAATTTATTGATTACGAGCTTTTAAAAGTAGCTCTTAAAGAGGTAAGTGAGTTGGGAGATCGTTTTAACAAATAGGAGGGAATCAATTTGAAACTAGAAAGACGTAAAGTAAAAATTAATGATGTTGTCTTTGGCGATAAAAATGAAGTAGTAGGAGAAAAACTCGTTTTAAATCGCGAAGAATTAGTCAATTATATTAAGAGTTTGGACAATATTAAAGAGGTTACTGTCGATATCGCTAAACCAGGTGAAAAGACACGCATCATCCCTGTAAAAGATGTCATTGAACCACGGGTAAAAGTAGAAGGTGTTCCTGGATTTGCTGGGATAACTTCGCAGACTGGCCAGCTTGGGAATGGAGCTTATAACGTATTAGAAGGCGTTGCTATCGTTACAATTGGAGATATTGTCGGCTTCCAAGAAGGTGTGATTGATATGTGGGGAGAAGGAGCAAAATGGACGCCCTTCTCCAAGACTTTTAATTTAGTGGTGGATCTATCGGTAGTCGACGGATTAACAGCGCATGAACATGAATTAGCAGTTCGAATGGCAGGTCTATTAATCTCTGAATATGTCGGACAGTTTGCAAAAGACGCTCCAGTCTATGAAATCGAAACGTTTGAAGTAGGATCAAATCCAGAAGAAACAGCTAAATATCCAGATCTTCCTAAGGTAGTCTATGCTGAGATGTTAATCACTCAAGGACTTCTCCATGACTCTTATATCTATGGAGTGGATGCTAAAAATATTATTCCAACACTTCTGCATCCGCTGGAAGAACTGGATGGAGCAGTCGTTTCGGGCAACTGTGTAGCAGCTTGCGATAAGATTACGACTTATCAACATCAAACCAATCCAGTTATCTTAGAACTTTTGAAAAAACACGGCAAAGAAATTAATTTCCTTGGTGTGGTTATGGTTCCAGAACTAACAACCTTAGAAGGAAAATTTAGATCGTGTGATTTCACTGCTAAATTATGCAAGCAGTTGGGGGCAGATGGGGTGATTGTATCGGAAGAAGGATATGGAAATCCAGACTCTGACTTAGTCATGATTGCTGAACGATTAGAAAAACAAGGGATAAAAGCTGTTCTGATTACAGATGAATGTTCTGGTTGGGATGGAGCCAGTCAACCACTCGCAGACTCAAAACCAGAAGCAAAAGCTGTAATATCAACAGGAAACGTTTCTCACGTTGTAACATTACCAAAAGCGGACCGTATCCTGGGAGATCCAGAAGCGATTGCCAATTTGGCAGGAGGATGGGCTGGAGCCTATGATGCTGAAACCGGTGTTATGAAGTGTGAATTAAATGCTGTGATTGGAGCCACTTCAGAGATCGGATATCATAATTTGATGGTCACTGAGTATTAGAACGAGGAGGAAGACAATGGAAAAAAGAATCTTATATTATTTGAATCAGTTTTTTGGTCAGATTGGTGGAGAAGACAATGCCGACTTTGCTCCCGTTTTAAAGGAAGGGACAGTCGGTCCTGCCGTAGGATTTGAAAAGGAGTTGGGCGATGCAGGTAAAGTGGTCGCGACTTTTATTTGTGGCGATAACTATATCAATGAAAACAATGAAGCAGCTTTAGCTGAATTTAAGAAAGCAATGGATGAGATTCAACCGGATTTAGTAGTAGTCGGCCCCTCCTTTAATGCGGGCCGCTATGGGGTGGCTTCATCCTTAATTGCTCAGTTCGTGGTGGATAAATACGATATCCCTGTAGTATCAGGTATGTATGAAGAAAACCCAGGTCTTGAAATTACCAGACTAAAAGCATATACCGTTCCAACTGGAAATAGTGCAGTTGATATGCGATCTGCCTTACCTAAAATGGCTGCGATTGCGAAGAAAATATTAGCAGGCGAGCAAGTTATTCCTGAAGAAGATGGGATCTTCAAGCAAGGTAAGCGTATTACAGGCTTTTCCGATAAAATCGGTGCCGTTCGTGCGGTTGAGATGCTGATGAAACGTTTGAACAACGAAGAATATAAAACTGAAATGCCAATGCCTAGCTTTGACTTGGTTGAGCCAGCCCCTCCAATTAAGGACTTAACTAAAGCCACAATAGCTTTGGTAACTACTGGAGGGATTGTACCGGTAGGAAATCCCGATCGGATTCAGTCTGCCTCTGCTCAAAAATGGGGTAAATACAATATCGAAGATCATGCTAACCTTACAGGCGATTTCATCACCATTCATGGTGGTTTTGATCCTATCTATTGTAATGAATCGCCAGATCGTGTTCTTCCATTAGACTCTCTTAGAATAATGGAAAAAGAAGGCAAAATTGGTAAGGTTCATGAGAAATTCTACACCACGACAGGTACAGGTACGGCAGTTGGTAATGCCATCATATTCGGTAAAGAAATAGGAAAAGAATTGAAGGAAGCGGGAGTTGACGGAGTAATTCTTACCAGTACTTGAGGGACCTGTACACGTTGCGGAGCAACAATCGTTAAAGAAATCGAACGTTTTGGTATTCCAATTGTTCATATGGCTACAATTATTACCATTTCTCAATCTGTTGGAGCGAACCGAATTGTGCCAACAGTTGCTATTCCTTACCCTACTGGAGATCCATCCCTGGAGCGAAAAGATGAAGAGAAATTGCGCATGAAGATGGTTGAACGTGCGATAAATGCACTGAGCCAACCAGTAACGGAAGTTACGGTCTTCTAAATCCACTTGAATAGAGTGAATAGATTCTAAAATAATAAGAGCAGTCCCGATCGAATAGCTTTATAACTGTTCTATGGACTGCTTTTTTTTAAAATTTACTTCTTCAGAATGACAAGATGTTCGAAAGTAGAAAAGAGGGGGAAAACATGGAAAAATCAAAAATGAACATTTGGACGATTCTAGGATTTACAGGCGCGTGTATTGCCTTTTACATTGGGGCCGGATTTGCGACAATGCAAGAAGTAATGCAATATGAGGCTTCCTATGGCTCACGATTTTGGATTGTCATAGCTGTTGCGGCAATCATTTATGTCTATACGAATTTATCCTTTGCGACCAATGGTAATCGCTTGAAACTTGAAAGAGGCGGCGACATATACCAACATTATACCGGTAAGTACATCGGTGCTTTCTTTGATTATTTTTCTGCCTTTTTCTGTTATATGTGTTTTATCGTTATGTGTGGAGGGGCGAATGCTACGGCCTCTCAACAATGGGGATTAGCAAACGGAGTAGGTGCATTGGTTCTAACCATTGCAGTAGTTGCTACAGCTGTCTTTGGATTAGACGGAATTATCAAGGCACTTAGTAAAATAGGACCGATTATTATTATTCTTATTCTGATTGTATCAACAATTACTGCGATCACTGGCTTTCCAAACTTCAGCGAAAATGTAAGCGCAATTGATCGAGGCGTTTATGATTTGGTTCAAGTAGGCGGCGACAATCCATTTTTTTCAGGCGCATCATACGGTGGCTTTGTTATTTTGTGGTTTGCAGCTTTTCTATCTGAAATTGGTGCAAAAAACAAATTAAAAGAAGTGAACACAGGAATGCTTCTATCTACTTTATTCATTTTCGGGGCAGCAGCCATTTGTTGTATCGCTTTAATTAGCTACATTGGTGAAACTGGTAAGGCTGATATTCCAGCATTGGTATTAGCTAATAAAGTGAACCCGGTATTTGCGCAAGCTTTTGCCGTTATTGTTTTTGCTGGAATCTATACCACGGCAGTTCCTCTACTCTGGACAGGGGTGGGTCGTGTGGCCACAGATGGAAGCTCACGCTATAAAATCTTAACCATTTTGGGTGGAGTTATTGGAATGGTAATCGCTATTTTCTTGCCCTACAAGGATCTTGTAAATGTCCTTTATGGAATTAATGGGTATTTAGGATTTATTCTGGTTGGTTTTATGGTTGTTCATGATATCCGAACAAAAATGGGTTCAAAATTGATTCAATAAATTAAATGTCTATGCTCTATTTTAAATGGCTATTCTCTTTCTTCATTGATAGCAAAGGATCCAATCAACTAAGACCGCCATTCTTTGTGATTGCTTAAGTTCAAAATAGCATAATGTTTAAAGGCATGTTAAAGTTATAAAGGAAATTCTTAGTTTTTCTTTGTAAATGGTTAAGTGTATAGGTTAAAGAAGGGTTTTGACTGTAAGCTTTTTCCTTAACCAATGGGGAAAACAAAATCAAATGAATAAAAAGTAGGCAAATAAAGACGGATAAATGAAGGTTTGAATAATATAGATGGTCTATGTAGTAGAGTTAAAATAGACTGGGCGATTATTGGATTGAGATTAAATAGCGAGAGAAAATAAAAGCACTCCCCTCAAAGTCATGTGGAATGGATTAGAAGGGAGTGCTATTCGCTGTGAGAAAAAGGTTTATTTATGAACTTTAAACGGTCATTTTATCAGATGGAAATTATTGAAATGATAAATATTTTGCATATTCTTTTGCGTATTTATCTCAGTCTAAAACGTTTGGGTCCAAATAAATAGACGATCATTATACCCAAAACAACATACAAGATCACGAATAAGAAAAAGCCGAATACCAAATAGTGAGTATAGGAAGATAATCTAACCATACTAAAATACAAAATATAGAGGACAAAATTGAGAATTCCAGTATAGACAGGGTTTTTTACCTTCATTTGATTGGTAAAGGGTTGAAACATATAATAAGCAAAAAGAAAATGAAAGGTCATAAAGACATACCCACTGATTAAACTGATGACCATCACTAAAAGGCTTTGACTATCGAATAGATCCCAATGATAATAGGTGAATAATAGACCAATTAAAGCGACAATAAATTGTGGACGATTGTACTTAAGCAACTGTTTTGTTCTAAAAACAATAGCAGTAGTTATATTTTCTTTCGCTCGATAAAAATGAAAGCTTAACAGTTTACGGTCCATATAGTAAAAGGTCGTTTTAGTAAAAAATTCACCCAAATACATTTTTCTAGCAATTAATAATAATACTAAGGGAATAAATTGTGAGAGCCCTTTGACATCGGCAGGAGAGAGGGGAACAAAATACTTTACGACATTAAGCATAACAAGAGTGATGCCAATGAAGGCTAATCGAATCAGGATTTTCTTTTTAAAGACTGAACCAATTCGGTCATAAAAAATCTTATTAAGATAGATAATTCCTTGATCATCAGAATAATCATTCTTTCCTATTCGGATATCTTTATCTTCCACTTTGGCGGACTGGCTATCTATTTCATCAACGAATTGTTGCGATTCAAGCAAGTCGCTGATATTTAAAGACTTCAAAATAAATTGTTCCAGATAAGTAGTTTTCAAAGTGAAAATAATGGTTAAAACGAGCATCAAAAGACCAGGGGCTAAAAAAATGACCGAGAAAAAGAAGGCATAGTTAAATCCTAAATCGATAAAAGTACCGACTATTGCCAAAAGAAAGCCTACTCCACAAGTGAAAAAAACTAGAAAATTAGCCACTTTTTTGCCGAGAGGATAATTGTTGCGACACAAGTAGAGAAAGATACTTCTAATAAATAATCTTAGTCCAATCGAAAAAATAACAAATGAAAAGCCTTCAAGTAAAGTGATCTTGAAAATAAAAGAAAAGAGGAACATCCCAATACTAAATCCGACGATTTTAGGTCCATACTTCAAAAGATCATTGGCGATAGAGTAAAATCTAGGATTCACTCTAAAGATCTTAATATGCATATATTTGTCTTCAGCGTTTTCAAAGGCGCTATAGATTTCAATCGCTACTGCCATCATTAGCATCACAATCGATAGATAAAAGGGTCCATAGCTCAAAAACATAATCTCTTCTGATTCGACATACTTATTCGAAAAAGTAGGAAGCAAAAGACCGATAAGCGCGATAAAAATTATATTTGTTACAATGGGTTTTATCATTTGAAAGATCACTGACAGGGGGGGTCCCCATTTAAGTAAGAATTTAGAGTGATATAACTTATTCGAAAAGATTTTTCCAATGAGAGGTATTCTTTGCAAATTAAAAATGAACCCATTGTAAAAACTAATCAGTTGGTATTGGATTAAAAAGGTTAATATTTTATTCACCTCCTTTGTCCTCCTTTAAAAGTTCGACAATTTTCGATTCAAAATCTTCATCTTTTTTTAGGTGTTCAAAGGGCATGCATTTTCCATCACTTAATATGACTATTTCATCACATAGTTCTTTGGCAAGTTCAAGCATATGCGTAGAGAGAATCAAAATATGTTCTTTTTTTAATTCTTTTAATATTTTCTTTATCTCAGCCGCCATTACAACATCGATGGAAGTCAGTGGTTCATCTAAAAGAATTATTTTTTGTTTTCCAATGATAATTGAGAGGAGCGAGAGTTTCGATTTCATCCCATGCGAATAGTCTTTGATTAAGCGGTGTCTGTCTTCTTCAGAGAACGCCATCAAATCCAGGTAATGATCGGGAGCTTGACCTTCTCCGTTTAAATCATTAAAAAACTTAACATACTCATAGCCTGTTAAGAAATCGGGCAAAAAATTTTCTGAAAATAGCATGCCAACCTGCTCATAGCTGATATCAGAAAGCCTTCCGTTTTCTTCAAGAAAAAAGAGACCACCACTTTGTTCTAGTTCACCATAAATAATATTGAAAAAGGTCGTTTTACCTGCTCCATTTTTCCCTAAAAGACCATATATTTTGCCTGCTTCAAACTCAAAGTTAACGTCTTTTAAGACTTGTGTTTCTTTAAAATCTTTTTTTAAGTGTTTTATTATTAACTTCATCCAATGGGCTCCTTACCTTTAATTAGTTTGAGTACTTTGTACCAGTAAAACTTAAGATAATAAAATCTTATCATACAAATTATTCATTAACGACTAAAAATTGAATGACAAAGGGGCTGATAACTGACGGTTTCGAGTATATTTCTGGCGAGTAAAGATCAAATAACTTTTATTAAGAAAACAAAGCCCCTGAGATCAGTCCAATCTGACTTCAGGGGTTTTTAATAGTTACTGATTAGCAAAGTGTTCATGTGTCCGTTCAAGATCAGGACGTATTCCTTCAAAGAGGGTAATAGAGATGTATTCAATATATTTTTCCTTATCTTTTTTATCTTTGTTGTGTGTCCAATTAGTCAGTAGGGAAGCAAAGGAATCGGTATAAAAGTCAATCAGGAAGTCCTTATAATCTTCAGGAATGACCATCTCTTTTGAAATGTCATCGACAATATTACGCATATTTTCAATGAAGTTATTATAGAAGAATTTTTTCAATTCATCTCTACCTAAGGCATTGATGGCTGAGCTAACTACGTGTTCATTTTCTTCCACATAGTTCATGGCAAAGCGCACCACTTCATCATATTCGGTAAAATAGTCATATTTTTGTATCGGTTCAATCGCTTCATCTTCAAACATCCAGTTGAGTAAATCGTAGATATTAGTAAAATGGTAATAAAATGTTTTGCGGTTGACGCCACAGTCTTCTACAATTTCACGAATCGATATCTTGTCTAAGGCTTTTTTATTCATTAGTTTCTTTAAAGAATCAGCTAAAGCTCTTTTCGTCATTGTTGTTGTAATTCGTTCTTTTTTCATACTTCCTCCTTGAATGAACAATCGGACAAATAATATAAAATGTCTAAAAATAGGCCAACTGTCCTTATATTGAACATTGTCTAATATATCTAGCTCTAATATACTCTAAAAGTAGTCGTTTAACAATCCTATTTAACGACAATATTTTTATTTAAGGAGGAAGTATGGAAAAAGTATTTAGAAAGATATTGCAGCATGACAAGCTTGTCTTGTTCTTTTTTATGATTGGATCTGTAATAAGTCTATTAAGTGTGCCTAGAGTACAGGTGAACTATGATATGAATGATTATCTTCCTTCAGACAGTCCTTCTACGCAAGCTTTATCAATGATGGAGGAAGAGTTTGAAGGTCAAGTCCCTAATGCGCGTTTAATGCTAGAGAACCTAACCATTCCTCAAGCGTTAGCATTTAAGGATAAAATTAGTCAAATTAAAGGAGTGGATGAGGTCCTTTGGTTAGATGACACTGTTAACATAACGGAACCATTGGATCAATATGATCAAGAGCTTGTTGAGGCTTATTATAAAAACAAAAATGCATTGTATTCAATTACTATCGATGAAAGAGAGCGAATAAAAGCGGTTGATGCTCTGCGCGATTTGATAGGAAATAGGGGATATTTGGAGGGAGCGGCGGTTAACACGGCAGTTGCAGCTGAATCCACGGTTGAAGAAATCGGTAAAATCATTAAGGTTACGATTCCAGTTGTCTTAGTTATTTTATTAATTACGACCAATTATTGGTTTGAGCCCCTTATTTTATTGTTAACGATTGGGGTATCAATTCTTTTAAATGCTGGGTCAAACTTGCTTTTTGGTACCATTTCCTTTGTAACCAGCGGTGCTGGCAATATTTTGCTCTTAGCAGTATCGCTTGACTATTCGGTCTTTTTACTTCATCGTTTTGAAGAAAATCGGCAGCTAGGTATGGAAGCTGAGGCAGCGATGGTCAAAGCTTTAAGTCAATCACGTGGTTCGATCGCTTCTAGTGGCTTGACCACCGGCATTAGTTTTGCTGCATTGACCTTAATGCAATTTAAAATTGGCCCTGATTTAGGTATAGCCTTAGCTAAAGGGATTGTGATTAGCTTACTTACTGTTTTTATCTTATTACCAGTCTTGGTTATAAAAACCTACCGTTTAATGGAAAGGACGAAACATCAACCACTTCTACCACAATTTAGAAGATTAGGTAAGGGCGTTACTAAAATGATGTTTCCATTAGTAGTTGTTTTTGCTATTTTGGTAGTTCCTTCTTTTTTAGCGCAAAAGGAAAATAACTACTATTACGGCCCTGAACATATATTTGGACCAGAGACAAAACTGGGTCAAGATTCTGCGAAAATCAAGGAACACTTTGGTCAGTCCAATCGGATGGTTTTAATTGTACCTAAAGGTGAGCAGACTAAAGAAATCGCTCTGAGTAATCAGTTGAAAAAAATTCCTGAGGTCAAGGAGATCATTTCTTATGTAGATACCGTTGGGCCTGAAATCCCAAAAGAGTTTTTAGATGCAGAGACCCTAAAGCTATTAGAATCAGAAAACTATAGTCGAATGATTCTAACAGTTGATTCGGAATATGAAGGAGAAAAATCTTTTAACTTAGTTGAGGAAATACGTGAAGCAGCTGATAAATTCTACCCTCATCAAGCCCATTTGGCGGGAGAAAGTGCGAGTACTTACGACCTAATGGATACCATAACAAAGGATAACTTGAGCGTCAATTTGATCTCAACAGCTGCTGTATTCATTGTTTTAGCCATTAGTTTCAAATCAATAATTATTCCATTCATCTTGGTTTTATCCATCGAAACAGCTGTTTGGATTAACTTAGCCACTCCTTATTTCACTGATCAGGTTCTTTTTTATTTTTCATATTTACTTGTAGGAGCGATTCAATTGGGGGCTACTGTTGATTATGCCATATTGCTGGCAAGAAGATATTTAGAAAACCGTGAAAGGCTTGAGAGAAAAGCAGCTATTATCGAAACGATTTCTAATGTTACGGTTTCAATTATGACATCCGGATCTGCCATTGTTTTAGTAGGGTCACTACTTGGTTATATAACGACCCACGGCATTTTAATGCAATTAGGAAGGCTGCTAGCTAGGGGATCTGTCTTTTCTATTTTAATTGTCCTTTTTGTTTTACCTGGTTTGCTTTATTTATTTGACAAGCCGATTGAAAAATTAACTTATGGTTTAAAATTCGTGAAGGAGGAACACTAAATATGAAGACTCAATTAATCAATAAATTGGTAAGTGGAATAGTTATTATGAATATTTTAAGCAGCAGTTTACCCAATGCTTTGGCAAGGGAAGTGAATTTAGCTAAAGAGGAGGTTGTGTATGGACTGTTAAATTATGACGGAAGTCTTAATGATGCCTATATAGTTAATATTTTTGATCAGGAAGGGGATATTACCGATTACGGTGACTATACTGAGGTTAGAAATATGACATCGGAGACTGAGTTGAAGCTAAAGGAGGGAAAGGTCGACTTTACGAATGGTAAAGATAAGCTGTATTATGAAGGGAAATTAAATAATCAACAACTACCATGGGCAATTTCGATTAAGTATTTACTTAATCAACAAGAAGTAAGCGCTCAAGACTTGATGGGTCAATCAGGCGATTTGGAAATAAAATTAAGGATTAAAGAAAATGAACAAGTGGATCCTTTCTTTTTTAATAATTATGGTCTTCAGGCTACTTTAGTTTTTGATACTGAAAAAGTAAAAGCTATTCAAGCAGAAGAAGCAACTATCGCTAATGTGGGGAAAAACAAACAATTAACTTATACTGTTTTACCTAAACAAGGTGCCAATTTTTCAATCAAGGCTAAAGTAGAAAATTTTGAAATGGAGCCAATCGCTATTAATGGTATCAATATCAATTTGGGATTTGATTTGGAAGATGCCAACTTGCTTGAAAAAATTGAAGAATTACAAAGTGGTGTTAAGCAAATAGATGAGGGGGCAGGCGAATTAAAAGATGGAGCTTTGCAATTAAGTGAAGGGTCTGGTCAATTAGCAAGTGGTAGTCAGCGTTTAGAAGAAGGAGCTGTCAGGGTAAATAACGGAATTGTCACGCTAAAAAAAGGGATTGAGCAAATGCATGCCGGATTAGTGGAGCTCGATAGTCATTCCGAAGAATTGAGACAAGGTTCGGATCAATTTAAAGCACTAATCAATGCATCGAATGATCAATTAAGCTTGCTAGCAGAAAAGTTAGGTAAGCTGCAACAATTAAATCAAGCATCGATCGAAATGCAAGCCGGAATAGGGGAGTTAAATAGTGGGATTACCCAATTGAATCAAAGTGTAGGCTACCAGCAATATACAGCAGCTTTAGGACAGAATGGTTTAGACATGCAGCAATTGCAAGCAGGCAATAATAATGGAATGCAAGCCGTAAACAATTTAAACCTATCCTTATCCAGTGTCGCTTCTCAAATCAGGGCTTCAGAAATTGAGAATAAGGAAGAGCTAGCTGCTCAGCTTGATCAAGTCATTGCTCAGACACAAGCAGCGAATTTGGAACAAGTACTTGCGGCTAACAATGCGATGATTGATGCCACAGCCCAATATTTAGAGACAGTTTCTAGCTCAACTATGCAACTACAAGCAGGTAGTCAAGAGTTGACGACTGCTTATTCAGACTTTCACGCAGCCATTCAAGCAATGGTTAGTACTTCAGATGAGCTAGTAGCTGAACTACCTAAATTAAGTAGCGGTGTGGAAGATTTGGCAGTTAAATATACTCAATTTGATCAAGGACTCGATGATTATACGGGATCTCTTGGAAAGCTTGTGTCCAGTCATCAAGCTATTTTAAATGGTATTAGAAGTTTAAGTGAGGGCAGCGCCTCATTAGTGGAAGGCAGTTCTTCATTAGACGCTAATTTGAATCGATTAGTTAACGCTTCTAATGATTTATATGAGGGCAGCGACAAACTAAAGCAAGGTTCTAATAAGTTTAAGAATAAAACAGCCGGCTTAGATCAAGAAGTAGAGCAAGAAATTGATGCGACTCTTTCTGAACTGACAGGAAATGCCAATCAACCGATTTCTTACGCTTCAAGCAAGAATGGAAAAATCAAGTCCGTGCAGTTTGTCTTGAAGACAGAAAAAATACAAGCAGACAAAGAAGAGCCAGAACTCGAGCGAGAAGAATCGCAACCTTCAGTCTGGGAAAAAATAAAAGATTTATTCCAAAAGAAAGAGGATTAAATAATTCATAAAATATTTATAGTTGTTGAATAATTAGTAGCCTAAAAGCAAAACAGTTCGAATAATCGCTTGAAGGGGTAACTGAGAAGAGGCGATTTGACAAAGATTTAATTTAAAAAATACTAAAACTATAAAAGAAGTTAGACTAAAGTGTCTAACTTTTTTTATAGGAGAGACTATTTTTTCTTAGCATTCAAGTCAATCGACCCAACTAAATAGGAGCGGCAATCAGGATTATTTGATAGCTTCATAATTTCATTATGCGCAAAGGATTGATTAAAATCGTACAGAAAGTCATTGTTTTTAGTTTTGTAGATATTCAATCCATAAAGTAATAAGAAGGGGTTGGGTTGTAAACTTTCCCCCTTAATCATCATTGTAAATAAAGTTAAATGAATAAATAGGTAGGCTAATACAGAAGGCCATGTGAATGACTGAATCATATAGACCGTCGTCACATTGGAAATCAAAAAAGAGACGGGTTGACCATTGATATCGGTGATTTTATCTTTGGTAAAGTCTTCTATATGATATTGGTCTTGCTGAATATAGGCTTTACGGGCGTATTGCTTTTTCAAATGGGCATAGAGCCATCTACTTGAAAGACCTAAAACGAATAGGACCACGAGGACAATCAATATAACATGAAAATGATTGAGCTTGTGTTGATCAAAGTTACTATAGAGTATTTTTAACGTGAACAAAATAATTGATAGGGACATGGAGCTGATATAATAGATAATTTGATAAAGTCTTGGTAAGTCTTTTAACATACTATTCCTTTCTTTTGCCAAAGTAACGTACATAGTTAGTAAACCATAATATTTAATAAAATAAGAATGATATGCTTCAATCAAAACAATTACTGTTTAATTTTTAAATGTGTAATCGTTTTTAATATTTTTATGATTATTTGCTATAATAAGAGAAAAATGACGACGGAGGGTAGTTATGCGTATTGTTCAAATAGTCCTAGCAGAGGATGAAGCGATTCAACGAAAAAACATGACGCGGATGATTGAAGCAGCGTGTCAAACACTCCATATCAAGCCGATTATTACTTGTTATGAATCCGCCGAGGCTTTTTTATTTCATTTAGAAGACCATCAAGAATGGCAAATCGCTTTTCTCGATATTGAAATGGCTGAAATCAATGGCATGGAATTAGCCCATCAATTAAAAGAAAAGGCCCCTTATTTAAAGATTATTTTTGCTACGGCTTATGCGGAATATGCTGTGGAAGGCTACCAAGTAGATGCGCTAGATTTTTTGTTAAAGCCGATTAATACAACAGCAATAGAGCGAGCGCTTTCTAAATATCTGCTGATTCAACCGAAATCTGAACGTTTTCTGGTTGTTGAAGACCTGATAGGAAAGCAATATGTCTTGGAACTTGATGATTTGATCCTGGTTGAGGTTAATAAACGTGAGTTGCGGTTAGTGTTATTAGACCAAGAGCTTTTTATAACAGGGGCCTTAGCTCGTTTTAAAGAGGACTTAGACCAACGGTTTGTAGCACCACATCGTTCTTATTTAATTAATTTGAATCATGTTGAGAGTATTGGGAAAGAAGAAGTCATTCTTTCTTCTGGTGCAAAGGTTCCTCTCTCGCGTCGCTCAGTTAAGACAATTCAAAAGGCTTTTATCGAACATTATAAAGGAAGTGCCTTTTATGGTTAAAGCGTTAGTAAGTTTAGTGCTTTTTGTTTTATTGCTGAGTCTGTGGTATATCTACCGTTTAAGACTGGATTTGCGTTTTCATCAAATTCAGCAAAAGGAATTGGATGACTATGCACTGGAAGTCGAGTCAATCTACCGGCAGATGCGGGGTATCCGGCATGATTACCGCAATCATCTTCAAGTCATTCAAGCCTATTTAACCAGTCAAGACTATCAAGCCTTGGATCAGTATCTGCAAGAACTGACGAATGAAATGAATCAAGTGGATACGATTATTCGGACCGGAAATACCTTAATTGATGCCTTGGTTAATACCAAGTTGACTCGGGCTCAAGCAAAGGGAGTCGACGTTCATGCCAATGCAATCGCCCCTAAAAATCTAAGTATTCATTCGACGGATTTGGCCGTTATTTTAGGGAATTTATTAAACAATGCACTTGAAGCAACTATTCATGCAAAGGATAAGCAGCCGGCCTTTATCCGTTTATACATTGCCCCCTTAAAAAACACTTTTTATATCAGCGTTCAAAACTCCATGGCTCAAAGACCCAGACAGAACTTCTTATCTTTAAAAGCGCTCAACCGGCAAGGCTTTGGGTTAAAACGGATTGATGCGGCAGTCAATAAAAATCAAGGCATTGTTAATAGACAATGGGAAGAAGGGGTTTTTGCGACAGAAGTTACCTTGCCTTTGCAAAATGACCACTCATGTCAAAATTAGAACCATTGATGCACTTTCTGTTTTGAAGGTGCATTTTCCTTCTATAATATTGTCAAGAAAAGGAGAGGTGATTGCAATGAGAGACCGCACCCATACTTTAAAATTTTTAGTCACTCGTTTGTGGCAATTTGATCAATGTTTTTTCTTTTATTATTTCCTCGATATTGTATTAAGAATTATGACCCCCCTTTATCAACTATTTGTATCGGTCCATCTTATTTCTATATTAATGAAAGAAAGTGACCTCTTATCCTTTTCAAAGCAAGTGTTAGGAGTCATCGGTGGATTAATTGTTTTGGAAGCTTTAAAAACATTTGTATTGACTACCATAGAAAAGCATAGAGTATCATTTCACATACATATGTTTAATGATGTTTTTGCAGAAAGAGCAAGATTGGATTATCCTCTGTTAGTCGGGTCAGATGCCGCTAAACTCTTTGATAATGCGTCACGGTGTTTAGACCATAGTGAGGAAGCATTGGGTGGTATCATTGCGAACTCTGCTGAAGTGATGATTGCCTTGCTATCCGTTTTAATCTACATCAATGTTTTAGCTCAACTGTCTAGTATCTTTCTCTTGTTACTGGTCGTGATGATCAGTGGCTTATTGGTAATCAAGCATTTCCAAAATAAATTATTAAAGGCTAATCGTCCCCTTCATGTCAAGAATAATACGAAGTTTAGCTATTTGAATCATACGATGGGAGATCAACGAGTGGCTAAAGATGTTCGACTCTATTCCATGAGCGCTTGGTTTAAGGACATTTTCGATCAACTTTGGGCAGACTATGAAAGGATTGTGCGCCCTGAGAATAAATGGAAACGGATTGAAGGGCTCTATGTAATGGGCATGCTAGTGATCATGATGGGCCTTGCATATCATCAAAGTGTGCAAGAGATTCGAGCAGGCCAAATGGAGCCGTCAAACTTTTTGATTTATGCGAGCTTGGTAACCATGATGGCAAGCAGTTTAACCAACTTTATTAATGCGAGCGCCACCTTTTTCTTACAAAATGAAAAGTTAATGGCTCTGTATTATTATTTTAACCAGAGACCCGTCTTGAACCACCAGCCGCACGAAGCAATACCACAAGAAATTAAAACAATCGAGTTTCGTAATGTGACCTACACTTATCCGAATGCGAACCGACCGATTATTAACAACTTCAATTTAAAGATTCATGCTAATGAAAAGCTAGCTATCGTGGGTGAAAATGGAGCAGGCAAAACCACTTTAATTAAATTAATGCTAGGACTTTTAAAACCCGATCATGGTGAAGTATTAATCAATGGCATTGATCGAAGTAAATTTGCTATTGAAGATTATTACCGCCTGTTTGCGCCTGTTTTTCAAGATAATTATCTTTTTACGTTTACGATCAAAGACACTATTCTTCAAGGATATGAGGAAGATTCGCTTCGTTACCACCAAGTGCTCAATCAAAGTGGTATGGCTAAAGTGGTGGCCAGTTTGCCTCACGGCGATCAAACTGCCATTGTTCGTGAAGTAAATAGTGAAGGCATGCAGTTATCCGGTGGACAATTACAAAAATTAAAGTTAGCGCAAGCTTTATACAAAAAGGCTCCAATATTAGTACTTGATGAACCGACAGCGGCTCTTGACCCGATTAGTGAGAGTGAAGTCTATCAGAATTATTTAGCCTTTTCGAAAGGGAAGATCGCCCTGTTTATATCCCACCGTCTAGCCTCGACCCAATTTTGTGAGCGAATTATATATTTACATAAGGGGCAAGTAGCAGAAGAGGGAAGTCACAAAGACTTAATGCAAGAAAAGGGCGCTTATTATCATATGTTTGAAACGCAAGCTTATTATTATCGGGAGAAGATCACAGAGCCTGAGAGTGAAGAACTTAGTGAGCAAGGAGGATTAATCTAATGACCAAGCGCCAATTATTTCTAAGAACATTTAAAGATATCTGGCAGTACGGTAAGCAAGGGCTTCTTTATAAGTTAGTAATCAGTATTTTTTCTAGTGCCATTCCTTTCTTAAATTTCATCTACATTGCTCAAATCCTAACTCATTTAGCAGCCAAAGATTTCGACCACGTCTATCAGCTAATTGCTCAATACCTCGTGCTCTTTTTAATTTTAAATACGCTGGTCCATTGGTTAAAACCAATGGTCGACAAAAAACATCAAGCCATACTGCGTAAAATAACGGCTTTACCTAACGAAAAATTACTGGTCATGAATTTCCACTATGCGGATGAGGCGACGATTAAGGAAAAAATCCACCAAATAAACCGTGATCAAATTCAAAATGCTTCCAGTTTCAAAGTTATTTATCATAACACTTACTTATTAGTGGAAGCTCTCGTTCAAATTGTTTTTGCCCTTATTCTTTTAACGCCTTTGTGGCAATTGGATAAAGGGTATCCTTTCAATTGGTTTCATCCTTATAGTTTAAATGGTATACTCATTGTTCTTATTATAGTAGTCATCACACTTCAGACAATTTGGTCTCAAAAAACCATGCAAGGAGTGGACGAGTTATCCGGTTGGTTACTTAAGACGAATAATGCCTTTAATTATTTGGCTCATAACCTGAGTGAAGTAGAAGCTGGGAAAGAAGTGAGACTGTATCATTTACAAGATAAAATTAAACAGCATACGCAAAGGTATTTGGATGAATATAAGGTGTTTGAGAGAGTGTACTATGGAGGCTTTGGTAAAGTTCGCTTAATCAACAATGTGGGTTCACAACTTGTCACCGGAGCCATTTATTTATTAATTGGGGTACGTGTTATTTCTGGGAATTTATCGGTAGGCTTGGTTGTTCAAATGATTGGAGGGATCAACCAATTGATGGTGTCTTTGATTGAAGCCATGGCGTTTTTAAACATTTTTGCCCAAACAGCTCCCATGCAAAGGTACTATGAATTAATGGATTTACCTGATGAAGAAGCCAAAGGTTCTCTTCCGATTGAAAAAAGACTGGATAATGATTACCAATTGACTGTAAAGAACCTTTCTTTCACTTTCCCAGGTGCTGATCAAGCAACCTTACAGGGTATTACTGAAACGTTTGAAGTGGGCAAACACTATGCGATTGTTGGAGAGAATGGATCCGGTAAGACGACATTCATAAAAGTGTTGATGCGACTTTATGAACCTACTCAAGGAAAAGTTCTATTGAATAAAATTGATGCCGATAAATACGCTTTAAAAGAATTTTACCAATTATTCTCCGTGGTTTTTCAAGATTTCCGGTTGTTAGGACTTTCTATGGCAGAAAATATTGCAGTTCGACCAGATTATGATCGCCATCAAGTAAATAATGCGCTTAGAGAACTAGGTCTGAACGATTTTGTAGAAACGCTTGATAGAGGAATTGAAACATATTTAGGCACGGAGTATGATCCTGAGGGGGTCCATGTTTCTGGTGGGCAGGCTCAAAAAATTGCCATGGCCCGTGCCATATATAAAGATGCGCCAGTTTTTATTCTAGACGAGCCGACGGCAGCCTTAGATCCGGTGGCTGAATTTGAAATTTACCAAAATTTTTCCCAAATTGTAAGGGATAAAACAGCCTTCTATATTTCCCACCGTTTGTCTTCTTGCCGCTTTTGTGATGAAGTTCTCGTTTTTGATCGAGGACGAATTGTTCAAAGAGGCAGTCATGAAAACTTGGTTCACCAAGAAGGTAAATACAAGGAGTTGTGGCAAGCACAAGCACAGTATTATCAGTAAACAGTCACAGACATCTCTTGTTTTTGAGATGTCTGTAGTTGTATAGTTTTCGTTTTAAATAGTTGCCTTAAGTAACTCTTGTTCAGAATGATGGAAGGAAAACGCGTTGAAAAGTTTAGGCCCTGCACCCATCCAAACAGGATAGGAAGCACTATTAGCTGAAAATCGTTCATTGCTCAGAGCGAAGTTGATTTTTATTGGCCTGTTAAAGGCAAATTTATTTTTAATATCTAGTCGCTTAAATTTTTAATATAAAGAGAGTTTTAAGCAATATCATCATTTTAGTATTATAATATAATAACGTAAAATTTTTGATGCTGATTAAGATTCACTATGTAATTATAGGATAAGAAGTAATAATGTGAAAAAATTGTTCAACCACTGATAAAAAGTGGCCGGTTTTAGCCACACTATTAATGAGTGTAATAATAAGTGGATTTACGGTTAATGCTCAAAATAAATAGCCATCCAACCAAGAAACTTATTCTATTATAACTGCTTCTGATTATGCACCTTTTGAATTTACCGATGATGAAGGTAATCTTAAAGGAATTGACATTGAAATTCTCGAAGCTATAGCTGATGAAGCCGGCTTCAAGATTGATTATAAAATTATGCCTTCTTCTGGCCTGCAAGCCTTAGAAAGTAATCAAGCAGATGGGATGATTGCTGCTATGGGTATAACTATGAAAGAAAAGAGACCTTTGATTTCTCAGACCTTTATTTTGAAGTAGGCTCGATGTTTACAGTGAAAGAAGATTCGAAGATGGTGGGCGATATTTTGGAAGTTATGCCAAATTTAGCAAATGATGGAATGACCATGGTGGTAACCCACGAGATAGGCTTTGCCCGCGAAGTGTCAGACCGAGTGATCTTCGTGGAAGAAGGCTATGTAATTGAAGATGCCGATACCAATCTAATTTTTAAACATCCTGCCGAAGCCAGAGCCAAAAGTTCTTGGATAAGGTGTTATAATCAATTGCGACTCAGTCTAATTATAGGCTGAGTTTTTAATTGTATCTAACTAGTATATTAAGACGTGTACCTTCTTGAAAATAATATTGTTTAGGAAGATTTAAATATGCAACCCTTAGACCAACTCCACAAAACTATTGCAGACCCAATGAATCAAGCGTATAGTAAAAAAGGTGTTCTGTCACCTTATAAATAATGTAATAGGAAAGATTAGTCATTGTGAAGCAAGCCCCAAGCAAAAACCAGAGATCTGTCCCCTCTTTTGGAATGATCCCAGTATGTCTGGTCCAAGCCTTTGTTGCTGCGGCAGCAGCAACGGCTATTTTAGAACTTTTAATTGCTTATGGGGTGGAAGAAGTTATAAGTGCGGGCTGCTGTGGGACTTTAGAAGAGATAGCAGAAAATACTTTTTTAACTCCTTTTAAAGCCTTGCGAGACGAAGGGACTTCCTATCATTATCAAGAAGCTACTCGTTTTGTTGAAATGAATCGTCATGCTTTAAAAGCGATTGAACAGGCCCTATCCTACCACCAAATGTATTAATAACTTTGAAGACAGACGGACTCTACCGTAAAAGGAAGGACATGGTGGCTCATCGCAAGGAAGAAGGGTGAGCTGTAGTTGAGAAGATGATTCCTTTGATGATGCTCTCATTCTTTGATGAGATGCTGTGATGAATCTTTGATGAAAGATACTTTCGCCTTTTTAAGACTTACTTTAGCTTGTGATATAATTAAACGAAATAGAGGAGGAATAATATGCAGGTAAAGATTACAAGAAATGCTTATTTTATGGGGGGATTAATGCCCCTAACTGTCTATCAGGATGGCAAGTCAATTGGGAAAATACATACGAATGAGACAATCACTCTTGAGGTAGTAGAAGGTTCAACTATAGTTGTTAAGCAATTAGGGATGAGAAGCAATCCCCTAGAGGTCAAATCGGGTGATTATATAGAGATTTCAGGTAAACCCTGGTTAGGTCTTCTTCAAGTTGTTCTTCTAATTAGTTTTCTTTTTTTATCATATATTTCAGACAATACTTTTAAAATAATTAGTTATTTTATACTACCGATTCTCTATTTTTCCTCCGTATTTTTAATTGAAAATTTTAAGCTGGAGAAAAAGAAATAAAATCATCCTGTAATTTAGGAACTATTTTGCTATTCCATTTATAGATAATGAGAATCTAATGGCATCAATTATGCAGCTGATCGATGATTTATAGGCGAAAAAACAGGCTAATTGAATCATTATCTTGAGCTGTGTTTCAATCCTATTAAGCATAATGCTGATAAAAGTAACTCTAAGTATGAAGTTAAAAAGATCATTAAAAATAAGCGATTTCTAAGTGTCAAACTTCTGACAGCTCCAAGATGTCTTTTCTTATCCCGAGTCCAAATACTTTAGAAGTTTTGAGTAATAACTCCATTTATTTTAAGTCCCCCTTATAGAAAGGAGAAAAATAAGTGGATTTATATTTCTGAACGTTCGGAAATTCAACTTAAGAAACTTTAGATTAAAGTGAAACAAGTCCCAAATAGAGGACTATAATGAGCTTATTCTTAGCTTAGGAGGCAATTATGTCACAAAACAAATGGACACGCGCAGCGATCTTACAGGATATTAAGGAACAAAAGGTTCAATTCATTCGTTTAATGTTTACCGATATTATGGGGAAAATTAAAAACGTAGAAATTCCAGTCTCACAAATCGAAAAAGCTCTTGATAATAATATGACTTTTGATGGTTCCTCCATTGATGGTTTTGTTCGGATAGAAGAAAGTGATATGTATTTGGTACCGGATTATGATTCTTGGTTAGTTTATAATTGGAAAGAAGGAAGCGGTAATGTTGCTTCTTTAATTTGTGATGTGGAAACAGCCCATCGTCAGCCCTTCTCAGGTGATCCGAGAACTAACCTGAAAAGAGTGCTTACTAAAATGCAAAAACTAGGTTTTACTTCATTCAACTTGGGGCCAGAACCAGAATTTTATCTTTTTAAAAATGATGAGAATGGGAATCCCACCATGGAATTAAATGATAAGGGAGGCTATTTTGACTTAGCTCCGATTGATTCAGCAGAAAATACTCGTCGTGATATTGTTTTAGAGTTAGAAGACTTAGGGTTTGAGATTGAAGCCAGTCACCATGAATGCGGACCTGGCCAACACGAAATTGATTGGAAATATTCAGATGCTTTAACAGCTTGTGATAACATTCAAATTTTCAAATTAATTGTTCGCTCAGTAGCCCATCGTCATAATATGCACGCATCCTTTATGCCAAAACCGGTTTATGGTTTGGCAGGTTCAGGTATGCACTTTAATCTGTCTTTGTTTACAGAAGATGGTAATGCTTTTTATGACCCGGAAGGTAAAGAGGGGCTTTCGCAAACAGCTTATTATTTCATTGGTGGTTTAATGAAGTATGCATCAGCTTACACAGCTATTGTGAATCCAACTGTTAATTCATACAAGCGCTTAGTCAGTGGCTATGAAGCGCCTGTTTATATTGCCTGGTCTGGTCAAAACCGTTCACCATTAATTCGCATTCCAGCTGCGCGTGGTAATTCTACTCGTATCGAAGTTAGAAGTGTAGATCCTTCAGCTAATCCTTATTTAGCCTTAGCTTCACTATTAACAGCTGGACTAAAAGGGATTGAGGAGAAAATTACTCCTCCAGCAGAAGTACGTGAAAATATTTATGAAATGGATCAAGAAAAACGTATGCTTAAAGGGATCTATCAGCTCCCAGCTAGTTTAAAAGAGGCTGTGAATGCACTGAAGACCAGTCCAGAAATAATGGAAAGTTTAGGTGAACATATCGCCAGTAACTTTATTCGAGAAAAAACATTGGAATATGAGGATTATTTAAAAAATGTTTCCCAATGGGAACTGGATCGATATTTTGAGACCTATTAATAGAGGTAGAGAAAATAAGGACTTAGCATTCTTTATTGCTTAGTTCTTATTTTATTGTTAAAATCAATAAGTAATTAATAAGAGCGCATCCATTAAAATAGGAGGGCTTAAATGACATGGAAAATAAAACAATTTAATGACTTGAGCACTTACGAACTTTATCAAATATTGCAATTACGGTGCCAAGTATTTGTGGTTGAGCAAAAGTGTCCCTATTTAGACATTGATTATTTAGATATAGAGGCTGATCATTTATTCCTTGAAGAAAATGGGGAAATATTTGCCTATTGTCGATTATTAGCTCCTGGGGTGAGTTTTGAAGAAGCATCAATTGGTCGTGTTTTGGTGAAAGAAGATCAACGGAATCAAGGCTTATCTTATCAAATAATGACTAAAGCTATTGAATTTCTATTTAATCAAAAAAATTATCCTTCGATCAAGCTATCCGGTCAAACTTATTTGATCGATTTTTACAAGGGCTTAGGCTTTCAACCAACTAGTTCAGTTTATCTTGAGGATAATATTGAACACATTGATTTACTGTTAAATAAGAAACTTCATAATGGAGAGAAGGAATGAAAAAATGAAAAAAATGATATTAAGTTTAATTGCAACCGTTGTGCTATTGCCACTAGTCAATCCTATTGATGCTGAGGATGACCAAACAACAGTGGAAGTAACTAGCGAGTATGTATCAAAAAAAGATGATCAAGCAATTATTGAATTTTTACCACAGGCTTATCTTGAAGCTAAGATGGAAGTAAGTGATGAAATTGAAGCCTTTAAAGAAAAATACAGAAAGTTCCGTTTAACGGAAGTCTATCAGGACCTGCTGAAAGAAGACCCGGAAGTTGAGAATTTTACCGGTTATATGTCGGTTGCTTTAAATCAGCTAAACAGTATAGTGGATCAAACTTACCTAGTTTATTTGAGAAACTACCAAGAGCGATTGGCTAAAATCGAACAAGATTTTGAGTTGGGACAATTGCAATTAACAGAAGAAGTTGCCAAGTTTGTTTCGGATTATTCTTTAACAGAGCCTGAGAAAGTAAAAGCTAAAGAATATAGTCAAGAGGAATTATTAACTCATTGGAAAAATTATGCCTATTACCAGCAAACATTAGACTTGGATAAACAAATGGAAAGTTTGTATCAAAAACATTTTGATAATCTTGCTTCATTGCCTGAAGACCAGCAAACTTATGAGGCCAATCGTGATAAAATTCAAGATATGTATCAGGAATTCGTAGATCAATTAGAATTTGCTGACCAAATTAAAAAAAGTGATTTGACTAAGATCAGTGAGTCGCAGGAGACGCTTAGTGATTTATTAGAACAATTAAAAAACATATCGCTTGAGGATGCAATTAAAGAGCAAAAGCTTTTTGAATAAATAGATTTTTATAGCCAGTTTTACTGGCTTTTTTATTACAAATATTACGAATGCGTATTATTCATTATTTTTACACAATGATATGATATACTTTGTAAGTGAAGTCAACCGAATTAATAAAGGAGGATCCATAATGAGACACAAAGCAATCAAGACAAGCCTATTGTCTATTTCAATGTCAGTATTAGCTACAGTAGCAGTTACTCAAATAGATAACTTACCAAGTGTTTATGCCCAAGAAAGTAATTATGCAATCGGTAGTTATACGGTACAGGCCGGCGACGGAGTTTATCGTATCGCGGTTAATCATGGAATGACTATGGATGAGTTGAAGGAATTAAATGGTTTAACTAGCAACCTAATCCATCCAGGAGATGTACTGAAGGTATGGGTGAAGAATGCTCATTCAGTTGTAGAAAATCAGGCAGATATTAAAGAGGAGACAACAGAAACACCTACAACAAAAACAGAAACAAGTCCGACAATTAATCAAAATGTTTCTACTAATCAACCAGCAGTATTTGTATCTCATGCAAAAACTTACACCGTACGTTCAGGCGATTGGTTAGCTAGAATAGCTGACATGCATGGGATTACGGTTGCGCAATTGAAGTCTTGGAATAATCTAAGAAGTGACT
>NZ_JBNUPN010000022.1:0-33375 GCF_050409405.1 Facklamia sp. P13069
TATCTCGGGTCTTATTTTAAAGGTTATAGCAAAAATGGACTTATGATACAGCCCCATTGTTAAATTAAGTGTAGACGATTTTATTATGGCAAGAACAAGAAAAACATTTATCCCTGAATTTAAACTTCAAATAGTGTGATTATTTGAAATGGAAAATCTAAATCCGATAATGTTAGAGAGTATGATTTAACATCTCTGGTATTAGATAAATAGATGAAGAATCATCAAAATAGTGGTTCATTCAATACAGTTGATCATCTAACAGATGATAAAAAAAAGCTATGAAAATTACGCAAAGAAAATCCACCATTGAAAGTGGAAAATGATAGTTTAAAGCAAGCCGCGCTGATCATGTAACGAAAAGAGAAGTCATTCAGAAGAATGCTCCTCACTATTGCGTATCAGTAATGTGCTAAGTCCTAAAAATACCAAGAAGCACTTATTATGATTCAATAAAAAGAAAGAATACCAATCTTAAAAAGATGATTCGGAATTAGAAACTATCATTATACATACGTTTAATACGAGTAGAAAAAGCTTTGGTACAAGACGAATAAGAAATGAACTGAATAAGATGGGTATAACTTTATCAAGACGAAAAATTGGTCGCATGATAAAAAAACATAATCTAGTATCAGTTTATACAAAAATCTGCTTAACAAAAAAGACGACCAACAGAAGTTAGTCGTCTGAAGCCCTACCAACATTATTTGACATAGAGCCATTTAAATTGAAATTTGGCAGGATATTATTATAAAGAGTTAGCTTCTTTTGTATAAGTACTAAATAAAGATTATTGAACTATTTGATACATCTGATCATTAAGGTCTTTAAAGGTCTCCCAATTTGATTGAGATTGCAGAGTCAACAGGACTTCCTCATCTTCATTGATGACTTCAATTTGTTCCTCTTCAGTTACACAGTAGTTGATATTTTCTAATTTGATAACATTAGTTTGGCTTTCAGTGATTTTTGCCATTTGGAGTTTAGCTTCTTCGGACAATTCAAAATCAGAAAAATTTTGAATTTCAAACTCTAATTGATCCGCTAAGTTTTGGCTTGGATTTAATAAATAAATAGTATCAAAGTCAAAAAGATAGCCTTGGTTACTATCATTTAAATAAAGGGAGCTTTGGTTTGGCAGATTCAGTAAATCTTCGATGTTGAGATCGAAATCAGCAATCGTTTCATTTTCTAAAATTGAAATGTTTAAAGGCGATTCACTGTCCATTAGTTGATAGTAAGCGGTTACTCTTGTTTTTTCGCCAGAATCTACTTCTTCATACTTAGGAAAAACTTCTTGATTAGGATCTAATTGATACTTCCCTGGTTCTAATTTAATCGTTGAATCTTGTTGAGATTGAGAGAAGAAAACCTGTTGGTCCCAAGTGTGGGCATAATCCATCACTTTATGATCAGAAGTATTTTCAAATTCATATTTTACAACGAGCATTGGTAATTCTTGGTCTTGATTGCCAGCAGAAGCAGGTGCTAATAATGAAACATATTTAATGGTATATTCGCCAGTTTCACTTACAAAAGTGTAATTAAGAGGTAAAGCTTCTTTCTCAGCTTCAGAATCTACTCTTTGCTCATTCAAATGCTGAGTAAGTTTTTCATGTTTAATTGAGTCCTCTTTTTTATTATCGCTTTCTGTTTGGCTCTGATTGTTTGGCTTAGAATCTGATTGGCTGAAGATTTCAGGATATAACTTTTTGAAATTGTTGTAAGGCATGGTAATATCTCCACCGGTCGGTAGTTTTATTAAGTATTGAATAGCTGCTTCACGCACAGCGCCTTTTGGAAGTTTTGCCAGCATTTCATCTGTTACACCATAATAATGGAGAGAATATAGATATTCATCGTAGAATCCTTGATCTACTTTTTGAGCTGCTTCTTCATAAGTATAGGATAGTCCTTTATCTGTTGAATTTGGTTCTTTCTGCTCTGAAGATGTTTGTGTAATGGAAACAAAAGTCGGATATAACTTTTTGAAATGTGCGTAAGGCATGGAGATATCTCCACCAGTCGGTAATTCCATTAAATATTGAATGGCTGCTTCACGAACTGTTCCTTCAGGAAGTGTTGCTAGCATTTCATCTGTTATTCCATAGTAATGTAATGAAGAGAGGTATTGATCATAAAAATCCTCATCCACTCTTTTAGCGGCTTCTTCATAAGTAAAGCTTAGACCTTTGTCTGGTGTTTCAACCTCAGTTTGGTTTGCTTCACTCGTTTCCTGCGCATAGGTATATATAGGTAAGCTAGCTGCCACAAGAGACATGATAGAAAGGGTAGATAATAATCTTCTTTTTATTGACATAATATAGCTCCTTTTATTTTTAATTTTATTATTTATATTTTAACATAAACTTCTTTTTTTATCACTAATAATTATTGAAGTATTACGTATGAAGAGACTATTAACTTTTTACTGTTTGATAAAATAAAGTTTAGATTGAATATCAAAAAATTAAGCATGAATAATAATAGTCTAGCTTAAGAGTTGAAAAATTAAATTTTAATTAAGATAGTATTTCCATTAATTTTTTTTAATTTCCTCCGTGTTATTGTTAGTCGAATTAATAGCTATTAAAAGACTGAAATTAAATGTAAGGATGTGGGATATGGAAAACAATGCAAGAATTATTTGCAATTATCTGATTAAATATGGATGGTCTTGAGAAGATGTTGCTAGAATTCTAGTAATCCAGAAATTAATGGAAATCGTTGTGGATATGAAATTGGTCAGTGTATATCAGTAACTAATTTAACTAATTGGCCATATACAAATGGTTTAGATCTAGTAAATTTCTATACACAATTAAAGTGAATATAATATGAAGTCGTAAATTGCTATGATTAGAATATTAATTCGTTGTACGATTTTGCATATAAGGTGACTTTTAAGGATTTTTTATTAGTCATCAAGAACCTGAAGAAACAACAAAAATTTTTGTCGAAGCTTATGAATGTCCGACGGTTTGCGGGAAAAATTGACAGCTAGTCAAACATCCGCTCGTCGTTAGTATATTAATTTTAAAGGAGAATCAACAAATATGAATCAAGATACAAATTCTTATTATATCGTACAATCTGGAGATTCCTATTGGGGGATTTCACAAAAATTTGGAATTAGTATTGATGAATTGTTAAAACTTATTAATCTTTCAGCGGATCACATGCTTCATCCTGGTGATCGACTAATAGTTAAGAAAGGCAGCACGACAATAAATCCTGGAGGAAATGGAAACAATTCAGGATCTGTTAAAACATATACTGTGGTAAGTGGTGATAGCTTATGGGGAATTGCTAATAAATTCGGTCTAACATTAGACGAATTATGTTCTTTGAATGGTTTGACAATTAGTTCTATAATCCATCCTGGAGATGTTCTAATTGTCAGCAAGAATGATGGAACTCAACCTACTCCAACCCCTTCGCCTAAGCAAAACAACTTGGATGCTGTAGTGCAGTGGTTCATGGATCGAATTGGGAAAGTAACATATAGCATGAATCATAGAACAGGACCAACTTCGTACGATTGTTCATCAGCAGTATACTCAGCACTAATTGCAGGTGGATTTCTACCTCAAGGAAGTTGGTTAGGAAATACTGAGACTCTTTATCAGCAAGAAGGATCACTATTGATTCCAATTAGTCGTTCACAAGCACGTTATGGAGATATCTTTGTTGCTGGAGTTAAAGGAGGATCATTAAATGAATACGGACATACTGGGGTATTTATTTCAAATGATAGAATCATTCATTGTAATTACGGATCAAATGGTATAGCTATTACTCCTTTAGAAGGTTATTATGGAAATGGTCCATTACATTGTTATCGATTAAGAGGTGCTGAAAATAACACTCCAACCCCTCAGCCGATCCCTCCAACAGGTAATGAAACTCTAGTAAAATCATATTCTGAGAGCGCTCGATTTACTGCGAATCAAGAGGTTAATATTTATAATAATTATCAAAAAAATTCACCTGTAGCTGCAAGCTTATCTGCAGGAGAATCTGTTTATTATGATTCGGTTTATATTACTAACAAGCATGTTTGGATTAGCTATATTTCTTATTCAGGCACTCGCAGATATGTACCTATTCGAGCATATAATAATGGAGTTGTAGGGCCTATGGTGGGAAGTATATCTTAAAAAATAATAACTTTGAAACATACTATCTTATAACAAAGACGCTTATTAGTGTTCGAGTGAACATTAACTAATAAGCGTCTTTCATTTTAAAGTAATCTGTATAGGGTAATTCATAAAAAATTATAAATAAA
Organism: Facklamia sp. P13069; assembly: GCF_050409405.1. NCBI lineage: Bacteria > Bacillati > Bacillota > Bacilli > Lactobacillales > Aerococcaceae > Facklamia > Facklamia sp. P13069. Next base: position 4,295 of record NZ_JBNUPN010000022.1, read on the forward strand.
AATATTAGTTTTATAGAGAGGATATTTTAAATGGATAATTAATTTGAGTTAGAAAAATTAATCATTATTTATAAGTCAATAAATAACAATCCTTACATAGTTATTTTTGTCTGGTTAGTAGTCTTTGATTTTGTTACTGGCTATGCAAAAAGTTTTTTAAGTGGTATCGCAAATTCTACAAAAGGATTACAGGGGTTGGTAAAGCATCTACTAGTTGTTATGTTAGTGATTTCCGTTTGCCCGTTACTTGAGGTGTTAGGATTTGAGTCAATATCTACAAGTTTTATAGTATTCTATATAGTAACATATGGGATTTCAGTTGTAGAAAACCTTGGACAATCAGGTATTCCGTTACCAAACTTTGTAACTAAGTACTTTGACAAACTAAATAGAGAAGGAACTAAAATTGATTTAAAGTTTAAATTTGTAATTAAAAAAATGTAGATTCAATTCTATGCAATTCAAGAGAATGATTTGTTTTTTATGTTACTTTTAATGGTGCATCTTTATGATTGGTCATAAAGTTTTCTGATTCACTATCAATGATTACAAAATGAAGATACCTTTTACATCTCACCGAATAATCATCAAGTATTTATAAGTATAATAAGTAAAGGTTTATACTGAAGTTAATATAGTAAATTAAAAAAAGTTATCAGAGTCAAGTCCATAATCTTGTGTAAAATAACTTAGTACAATGTTCATCACCATTAAAGCCTCATATAAGCCCTTGAAGAAGTAATCCATTCTTCGTGGATGTGCATTAATACAGAGCCAATTAATCGATTAGCTGAGTCGACATTTGGAAAGATTCGTACCACTTTCTCTCTACGACGTACTTCTTGATTCAATCGTTCTAAAAGGTTTGTACTTCGTCATCGAGAGTGGGCTGTTCCAATAGCGACATATTGGAATCCATCTTCAAAACCTTCATCCAAAACTTGGCATGCTTTCGCATATCGGGCTTGTATCTCAAATTCCTCAAGGATTTCTTGTTTTAGTTTTCGTGCTTCTTCAAGATTAGTCATTCGAAACACGGCTTTAACTTGCTCTCGAAAGAGCTGAGAATCTTTCTTTGGAATGCTGGCAAAGATGTTTCGTAAGAAATGTACTTGGCACCTTTGCCAGGATACATTCGTGAATTCTTTTTTGATGGCTGTTACAAGGCCTTTATGGGCATCGGAAATAATGAGTTTAACACCTTGTAAATGACGTTCTTTTAAGTACTCGAAGAAATGTGTCCATGTTTGTTCACTCTCACCATCTTGGATGAGAAATCCTAAGACTTCTCTTTCTCCAGATTCACTAAAACCGATGGCGATATGGCAGCTTTTAGAAACAACTCGATTATTTTCACGCACTTTAATATAAAGCACATCTGTCATGAGATAGGGATAGCTTTTCTCAAAAGGTGCAATTTGCCATGCTTTGACAACCTCGTCTAATTCTTTAGTAAGATTAGAAACAAAGGACTTAGAGACTTGTTTACCACATAGTTCTTCGACGATTTGGCTGACTTTTCGAGTCGAAACACCTGAAACATACATCTCGAGCATAGACGTTAAAAGAGCTTTTTCATGTCTTTGATATCTTTCAAAGATATCTGTTGAAAACTGACCATCCCTTGAGCGTGGGACACGAAGAGTAAGAGTACCCACTCGCGTTGTGTACGTTCTATCGTAGTAGCCATTACGTTGACTCACACGTTCTTCACCGCGTTCAAACTCACCAACACCAATGTATTGATCGCGTTGGTTTTCCATCAGTTGATTAAATACCGTTGTTAGTAAGTTTTTGGCAAGATCATCAGAAACCGAACGATTAATAAGTTTTTGAATCTCTTCTGGATTTAAAGTAAAATGTATTTGGGTCATGACAGTCCTCCTGGGTATGTTTTCTTAGTCAAAAACATTGTACCGTAAAAGGACGTTTCATGACCTTTTTTACTTTTACACAATTATATGGACTTGACTCAATCAAACTACAAACTAAATGGTGTATAATTTAGTTTATAAATTATATTGAGAATTTGAGTACACTAATTGGAATAAATAATTTAAAATAGAGTTTAGATACTTTTGTAAATAAGAGTTTTACTAAATCAAAAGGAGCTATTATGTTAAGCATAAGCAATCTAACAATCAAAAATCATCAGATCCCCTTATTTACTGCGGATTTTACAATCTTTCCTTACTCATTGGTAGCTCTTACGGGTCCTAATGGTAGTGGGAAATCGACCTTGTTAAGGACGATTGCAGGTTTAAGGAAAGAAACTCAAGGGCAGATCAGTCTCGACATTGAAGATCGACAACTTAGGGGTAAAAGTTTTAAGCAGGCAGTTTTTTATTTTGAGTCGGTCAATTGGTTGGATAAAAATCTATCGGGAATGGATTACTTAAAGCTTTATAATAAAGTCTGGCAAGCTGATCCAGACCTAATCGAAAGGGCGGTTAATCGATGGCAAAGTCACGATTACATCAAACAACCGATTTATAAGTACTCGCTCGGTATGAAACAAAAGTTAGTATTATCATTATATGAAGTAACCAATCCTACTTATTGGCTAATGGATGAACCAACTAATGGTTTAGATTATGAGAGTCTTAATCAATTTAAAAGCTATCTCCAAACACAACGTGATGAAGGAAAGGCTTTCTTAATAGCGACCCATGAACAAGTGGATTTTCTTAATCTTTGCGACAAGATATACTCTATCCAGGGCCATCAATTAGAAGAAAGAGAGGTTAGCCATCATGAAGCCATTTAACCTTTATTTGAAACAAATCTTTAAGGCTAGACTTAACTGGTTGCCCTTGTCTGTCAGTATCTTGGTAATGGCTTTTCTACTGGTAATGAATACTTCTTCAGAAAGCAAAGTAGGATTTATTGCCTCACTAGATGATAATAATGAAATAATGCAATATATTAGCAGTGATTATGAGGATACTCTATCCGGTGATCTAAATTCCAAAGACAGAAATAAAATTTTTGAAGCACAAGAGTCCCTAAAACAAAATATCGCTCAAAACCTTAAAGCAATCGATCGAGCGAAGGTCGGTGATTGGTCGGAAGCCCTTGCGATTCAAGTTGAATTAATGGAAAGGAATGAATTAGCTGACATAGAGTCAAAAATTCATAAATTTGATGAAAATTATATTCGTAATACCTATGGAAAGTATCAGCGCTACAAAATATTGCAAGGACTTAACTTACCTCCTGAATTTGAAGGAGGAGAGAGTCGTGGTTATACTTTTCTATACAGAATGCTTGATACCGTCTTTCCAATTATTTTTATCTTATGTTTGATTACTTTATTAAGCGACAGCTTTACCCGTCAATTTTATGATCAAATAGACCTTGAAGACCTATTTCCAGTGAACCAGGTGACTTGGCAATTAGATAAATTAGTTAAAATTTACTTAATTTCCCTTTTGGTATATGGAGTAAGCTTCGGATTGTTCTTCATTGTAGCTGGTCTGGTTAATGGTTTTTCATCCTATCAATATCCGATTTCAATCTATACGGACACATACATAGAGACCCTTCCAGTCTGGCGTTTAATCGCGCAGACAAGTGTCATGCATGCTTTTACTATCCTTATGACGGTTATCTGGGTCTATCTGATTGCTATATTGACTAAGGAAAAATTAATTACCCTCTTCGTTTCTGGCTTGACATTGATTGGGGGAATCTTATTAACAGGAAATATTGCGCCTTTGGCTAAGGTCATGCATTTTATTCCAACCACCTATTTCTTCGCTACCCGTGTCATTACCCAACAACTTGCTTATGAGAATGTGAACCAAGCCATTACTTATCAAAATGGTCTCTTGCTAGTAAGCATAGTTAATCTTTTTCTGATAGTATTGATAATATTAATTAAATCTAAAAGACTTCATTCAATAACACAACTTTTTAAGAATGAATAAATTCATATTTAACTACAAAGTCATATCAAAAATATAGAGAATTCTAGATTATCAATTATTTAGAAAAGGTCAAGAAGGTGTAAATACAGCTAAAAAATGATAGAGGATTTATAAGTATACTAAGCATTTCAACATAACTTAGAAAAGACTTCTATTAATGATGTGCACCCCAAAATACGGACAAAAATTTAATATTTAATTATTAAGCGGTTTGTAACCTGTATTCAACAGCAGACAAGCCGTTTAATTTTGCTTTAATTCTTTCTTCGTTATACCAACGGATATAACTTTTAATTTCTTTCTCTAAATTAGCATAAGAGTTAAATGTGACACCATGGAACATCTCTTGTTTAAGAATTCCGAAGAAATTCTCCATCGGAGAATTGTCCAAACAATTTCCTTTTCGAGACATGCTTTGAGTGACGCCATTTTTTGTGAGCTTTGACATCCATGATTTATGCTGGTAGTGAAAGCCTTGATCCGAATGAATGATTAAATTAGATTCAATGTTTCTTGTTTGAAGAGCTTGATCTAACATCGTATTTGTCATGCGAATATCAGGTCTATAACTTAAATTATAAGTGACTATTTCTCCGTTAAACGCATCTAAAATAGGTGAAAGATACAGTCTTTTTTCCTGACCCGGTAAACGAAATTCGGTGACATCAGTTCACCATAATTTATTGGCTGCCGAAACATTAAATTGATGAGTAACGATGTTGTCTGCGATTTTACCGACAGTTCCCTTATATGAGCTGTATTTTCTGCTTTGAGTATTAAACTTATCACAAAGCAAATTTTCTTCTCTAATCATTCGCAAAACTTTCTTGTGATTAACAATATAACCCAGTTTTCTTAACGTTAAACTGACTCGACGGTATCCGTAACGTTCTTTGGACGCTTTAATAATCTTTCTAATTTCCAGCTTGATTTGAGTATCCGGATCAATCATTAGCTTGAACTCTTTCTTCCAGTCATAAAAGCTTGATTTAGGTAAACTACTAATCTTAAGTCATTCAACTATTTGAGTTTGAGGGTATTTTTCAAGTAAGTCTAAATGATCTGCGTCTTTTCCTTGCTTCGGGTTCTTCTTTTTTCTTTTATCAGTCATATTTTTTCTCGGCTTTCCGCTTTATTTGTTCAAGCCTGAGAAACCTTCTTTTTGATAAATTCGATTCCAATTACATATCAGCAATCCGTTAGGCAAATCGAATTTTTCAACAGCTTCTTGATAGGAACATTCATGTATTTGCCTATATTTTATGACAGACAACTCAAATTTGCCACTATATTCTATTTTATTGAGCTTTTTATTAAATCCTTCGAAGCCATGGTTTTCATACATCTCTATCCAATTTCTAACTGTAGAAGATGGAATTATATACTTTTCTGCTATTAAATCACGACCACCGGTCGTTCCATCAAGATATTCATTCACTAATTTGATTTTAAATCCTTTTGAATATTTAGACATAAAAAGAACCCCTCTATCCAATTCAAATTTATCAAGAAGGTGACTACGAAGTTACCTTGAATTATGAAATTATTAACAATCCACGAAAAATTTTATCGGTGGATGTTCTACCTTCTTATACTAATTATAAAATTAATTTTGCCTTCTCAATTAGAAATGGAAATACAATGGCATTTCCAAGAGATATAGAATCTGGGGCTGAATTAAAGGATGGCGCCTATACAGATAACGGTTTTACGGTTGATTTTATTCAATCAAAGTATTTAACTTTAGATGTTGTAAGAAAAGAAATCACTAAAAATGATGACGGCAGTGTTTCAAGTAGTGTACGTTCAAATACAGTAGGCAATGGAAAAAACACGTATGATAAACCAGGTATTTATGAATTAACTGTCAAAAATAAATACTCAGATTCAGCTCCAACTACCATTACTATTTTTGTTGGAAATAATCGTTATATTGCTGCATTAGCAAAGAATCAATTAAGTATTGAAGAATTGAATAAGAAATTATTAGCTGGACGAGAAGTTAATGAAAATGGGGACATGGTTGATAAGTTAGAAAGTGACATTCGCTTAGGAGAAAACTCTGAGATTACAGAATTGTCACCTAAACCATCTGATAGAAAGAATCCGAAACAGAAAATTGAAGAAACAAAAACCTTTGTTAAAGTAGAAGAAAATAAGAGCAATAATGCTTTTATTGTACTATTAGCTATAGTTAGCTTGATGATTGCTCTATGGGTAGTTATTAAACGAACTATAAATGTAAAAACAATTTGACATTTTTGGATAAATGAATTAAGCTATATATGTCAAAACAATTTTACATATAAGGAGAGATAATAATGGAAATGGGAAATACTTTTTGGGGTTTATGGTTATTTATAATTGTTTTTATTCTGTGTATTTTAGCAATAATATGGACGATGCTAGAAGTGTTTAAGCAAGGGGATGAAAGAAGGCAAAAAATTATACATGAAGCATCGACTGAGACATTCATTATTGGGATTGTGATATTGTTTTTTGAATCAATGTATATGATTTATCAAAATAATGTTGGATTTAACAATTACCATTCTAACCCGTTAATTGAATTAGCAGTAATCTGCATTATATTTTTAATAGATTTAAGACTAAAAATTAGAAAGTTCAGTTAATCTATGAATAATAAAATCAAAGAACTAAGAATTAAGAAGGGTTGGTCTCAAGCCCAACTTGCGGATAAGTGCAATGTTACCAGACAAACAATTAATGCAATTGAAAATAACAAATACGATCCGAGTCTACAACTTGCTTTTAATATGGCAAAGCATTTAGATACAATGGTTGATGAACTTTTTATTAGTGATCAGTAGATTTCTGGAAATTGATGCAGCATATAGATAACTGTTACATTAATTCCATAATCATTCGTATATAAGAATGAGTTTTGTGAATGCTCCTAGCTTTATTTGTGGAAACTTAATGGTAGCGATTCATTGACTTTTTATTAAAAAATAAAAATGGTGTCAATGAATCGAATGGCTCCATCGACACCATAAATTTTAGAGGTGTTCAATCAGTCGGAGAGGATAGAAATAATAATAAAGTATTTTAGATAAGATTAAGAACTTTCTAAAAATAGCTAAGAACTTTTTCTTAGCTATTTTTGAAATCCACTTAAATTCATTCGTGTTCTTTATTAAAAGAAATCTTGACTTAACTGAGAATAATATCGAACAGCTTTAAGCGCATTGTGCCATCCATTCAGTTTTTTAAAGCGATCGGTTTGACTCATATTTGGTTGGAAAACTTCGTTCTCGGATACTAAAGCTCTCAATTCATCTAAATCCTTCCAGTAACCCACAGCTAATCCAGCCAGATATGCAGCACCTAAACCGGTTGTTTCTAAACGTTCAACGCGTTCAACTGTTTTATTAAGAATATCGGCTTGAAATTGGATGAGTAAGTTATTTTGAGCAACGCCACCATCAACATGTAAAACATCCAGCGCAATTCCAGTATCTGATTCCATTAAATCAATAATGTCATAGACTTGGTAAGCTAATGATTCAAAAGTAGCAAGGACAAGTTCCCTTTTAGTCGTATAGTCATCCATGCCCAAAATAGCCCCTCTGACATTCGTTTCCCAATAAGGAGCTTCAATTCCTTTAAAAGTTGGAAGAAAATAGACGGAAGACTTTGGATTTGCCATGAGAGCTAGCTTTTCTGAATCTTCAATCGTTTCAAATAATTCTAAACCGTCTTTTAACCATTCAATGGCACTTCCAGAAATTAAAGCAGCCCCTTCTAAAGCATAATTAATTTGACCATCGATCGAATAGGCAATGGTTGTAAGTAAATGATTGTTTGATAATTTGGCTTCAGTCCCGGTATTCATAACAATAAATGTCCCTTGACCATAAGTACTTTTAACTTGTCCAGATTGAAAAGCAAGTTGACCAACTAAAGAAGCCTGTTGATTTCCAGCTACCCCTGTAATGGGTATTTTTACTCCATGGAAAAGTTCAGAACTTGTTTCGCCATAGTAATGAGAGCTGGGATAAACATTGGGTAACATTGCTTTTGGAATATTAAAAAGCTTAAGCAATTCATCATCCCATTCTAAACGATGAATATTAAAGAGCATGGTTCTTGAAGCATTCGTATGGTCAGTGATATGTAACTTTCCTTTAGTTAATTTCCAAACAATCCAACTATCGATGGTCCCAAAAAGTAATGCTCCTTTTTCAGCATCAACCTGCGCTCCAGTATGATAATCTAGAATCCAACGAATCTTACTGGCTGAGAAATAGGGACTCATAATCAGTCCGGTGGTTTTATGGATATATTCTTCATTTTTACTGGATTTCAATTGATTAATTGTAGCTAATGATTGGTTAGAACTCCAAACAATGGCATTATATATCGGCTCACCTGTTATCTTGTTCCAAACAACAGTTGTTTCACGTTGATTCGTTAGTCCAAGTGCTTTGATTTGAGAGTAATTAACCCCAGATTTTTGGATAACTTCTTCAATAACATGACATACAGTTTCCCAAATAACATTCGGATCGTGTTCTACCCATCCAGTTTGTGGGATAATTTGTTGGAATTTTCGACTCGCAGTTCCAATATAATTTCCTTTGCGATCAATAATAAAAGCACGTGTCGTCGTTGTTCCTTGATCAATTGATAATATATATTCTGCCATTACTTATCCTTTCCTTTCCCTGATAAAATAGTAGTGTGTTCATTCGATTTGCTTCGACAGTTTACAAGCTTTACGAGCATCGCATGGTAGTGTTTACTATTTGGTTCACAATTTTCTAAGACCCAATGATAGAGGCTTTCAGAGAGACCATAGCTATAAAAATCTGTAGCTGTTTGAATCATTTGCTTTTTTTCTAACGAAAGAAACTGCTCTTTGAAATAATCATCTACTAATTGTTTGATTATTTTTTTAATGGAGTAAATAAAATATTCTTTAAAAGAATCTAATTTTATATCGAGGAAGATTTTTCGATAATATTTATTGTTTGATTCAAGATAAGTTAATAGTTGCCATAAGATTTCTTCCCAATTTTGCCAATCCATTATTGATTGAATGGATTGATAGAGTTCATGCGAAAAAATCCAGGTAACTAAATCATATTTGTCATCAAAATAATCATAGAAAGTTTGACGACGAAAATCTGCTTGTTTCATTATATCGGTGATTGAAATTTTATCCCTTTCTTTTTTTAGTGTTAATTCTCGAAATGATTGAGCGATGATTTCTTGTGTATCTGTTTTTTCTTTCATCCAGGCAAACTCCTTTTATTAAAAATAAAACAGTATTTGATAGTATCAGTATACGACAGAGCAAATCTGAAACCAAACGGACAGACGAAGGTTTTTGTCTGTTGAATTGATAGCGCTTACTTGTTACCATTAATTTAGTGGAGAAGAAGAAGCTTAAAAGATACAGGAGGAATAAGAATGAGAAAAGCATTTATTAGTCCAAGTAAGTATGTACAAGGTGAAGATGAATTATTGAATTTAGGATTTTATATTCAGTCTTTAGGTGAATCTGCCCTCGTTATAGGAAATAAAGCAGATATTGATCGTGTACAAGACAAACTGGATCAAACAGCTGAAACCTATAAGGTTCAATTACATCGAGGAGATTTTGGTGGCGAAGCCACACGCGAAGAAGTCGAACGATTGAAAAAATTAGCAAAAGAAAAAGGCACTGATGTTATTGTAGGATTGGGGGGAGGAAAAGCAATCGATACGTCCAAAGTTGTAGCGGAAGGACAGAATATTATTATTTGCCCGACGATTGCAGCTCAAGATGCGCCCACGAGTCACTCTGCTGTCTTATATACGGCCGATCATCAATTTGATGATTATGCTTACTTTAGCAAAAACCCAGATGTTGTTTTGATGGATACTACCGTTATTGCACAGGCACCGAGTCGATTCCTAGTAGCTGGTATGGGCGATACTTTGGCAACTTATTATGAAGCTCGAGCGACTCGTCAATCCAATTCAAATGTGAATGCTGGTTTGCCAAATGGTTATCGTACTGGGGCTACAGGACCTGCTAAAGGAACAATTGCAGCCATGACTCTAGCTGAAAAAAGTTTAAAAGTGGTTCTAGAAAAAGGATACGATGCAAAAATTGCGGCTGATCAGAACGTTGTTACACAAGCTTTAGAAGATATCGTAGAAGCAAACACCTTATTATCTGGCTTAGGCTTTGAATCGGGAGGATTAGCAGCTGCTCATGCAATATACAATGGCTTAACTGTTTTAGAAGGACCAGGAAATTATTACCATGGGGAACAAGTTGCTTTTACAACCTTTGTTCAATTAGTGCTCGAAGACGCACCAAAATCAGAAGTCGAAGAATTATTAGACTTTAATATTTCTGTTGGGTTACCAGTATCTCTAGCGGACTTAGATGTCGAAGAAGTTAATTACCAAGAAATTCTAAAAGTAGCTAAAAAAGCATGTATCCCAGAAGAATCCATTCATTCAATGCCTTTTGAAATCACAGAAGAAGCCGTTGCAAATGCAATTATTGCAGCGGATGCGATGGGTCGCGATTATAAAGCAAGAAAACAAGCAAAATAAATTTAAAAAAGGTAGGAATCTAGCGTGATTAAAAAAATAATAAATAAACCAGAAAATATTGTGGATGAGATGATTAATGGAATGGTACAAAGTCATTCAAAATTGCTTAAAAGAATTCCTGAAACAGGAATTATTCAACGAACTTTAGAAAAAACCGGGAAAGTGGCTATTATTTCTGGTGGAGGAAGCGGACATGAACCTGCACATGCTGGATTTGTTGGAAGAGGAATGTTATCAGCAGCTGTTTGTGGGGCAGTCTTTACTTCTCCAACGCCCGATCAAATTTTACAAGCAATTAAAGAAGCGGATGAGGGGGCAGGTGTCTTTCTCGTTATAAAGAACTATTCAGGGGATATTATGAACTTTGAGATGGCTCAGGAATTAGCTGAGATGGAAGGAATAAAAGTAGAGAGTGTCGTAGTTGATGATGACATTGCTGTCGAAGATAGTCTCTACACCCAGGGAAAACGTGGCGTTGCAGGAACGGTCTTTGTTCACAAAATATTAGGGTATGCTGCTGAACAAGGGCAAACCATTGAAGAGATTAAAAAATTAGCGGAAAATCTTATCCCAAATATAAAAACGATTGGAGTCGCATTAACAGGGGTCACTACCCCCGGGAGCGATGAAGCAAGTTTTACCTTAGCGGATGATGAAATCGAGTATGGCGTAGGTATTCATGGCGAACCGGGATATCGACGAGAAAAATTGCAGAGTTCACAGGATTTATCCCAAGAATTACTTACAAAATTACTAAAAGAGTTTGATGCCAAAGCCAATGATCGCTTCGCAATAATCGTGAATGGTTTAGGTGGAACGCCATTAATGGAACAATATGTATTTGCAAATGATGTGCAAAGAATAATGAAAGAAAAGAATCTAACGATTGCGTTTTCGAAAGTAGGCAATTTAATGACTTCGTTAGATATGCAAGGTTTATCCTTAACTTTGCTTCGCTTAGATGAAGCATTCTATTTGAAAGCTATTGAAGCACCAGTTGATACCATTAATTGGTAAGATTATTTTATAAAATGAAAGGGTGAATCTTTTAAATGAATCTAGAGACTGGAATTCGTTGGATGGAATTATTCAATGAAAAAATTCAAAACGAAAAAGACTATTTAACACAACTAGACACACCTATTGGCGATAGTGACCATGGAAATAATATGTCTCGTGGCATGACCCATGTAATTAAAGCGATTGAAGACGAAAACCCAAAAACGTTGAATGAATTGCTTCAATTAATGATGAAAAATATGCTAAGTAAAGTTGGTGGAGCCTCTGGGCCACTATATGGGTCAGCCTTTATGGGCATGATGAAAGCTGAATCATCAGCTGAAGACTGGGCAAGTGTTTTAAAAGCTGGGTTAGAAACGATTCAAAAGCGTGGAAAAGCAGAACAAGGCGACAAAACAATGGTAGATTTATGGATAGCTGTTGTAGAAGCAGTTGAGACTCATCAATTAACCCACGAATTAATTGATGAAGCAGTGGAAGCAACGCAACCATTAAAAGCTAAAAAAGGACGAGCCTCTTATGTGGGAGATCGATCTATTGGCCATATTGATCCAGGAGCTTACTCCTCAGGCTTATTATTTCACGCAATGCTAGAAGCGGAGGCAGAATAATGAAAAAAACTGGAATTGTGATTGTTTCACATGTTCATGAGATTGCGGAAGGAATTCATCGTTTGATTCAACAAGCAGCAGCAGATGTTGATGTGCAAGTAGTAGGCGGTATTGATCAAAACGAAATAGGGACGAACTTTGATACCGCTTTAGCAGCCATCAATAAAAACACAGCTGAAAATTTATTGGCTTTTTATGATCTAGGTAGTGCAAAAATGAATCTAGAAATCGCTATGGAAATGAGTGATAAAACAATCAAAATATATGATGTTCCAGTCGTAGAAGGAGCATATACCGCTGCAACTTTATTACAAGCCGGTGTCGATCAAGAAAATATCGAGGCACAACTAGAAGAAATGCATATGGTAAAATAACGGATAAAGTTTATTTATTAGTAAAGAAAATCATCAGTAGCTTAAAATGTTTTCCCTAGATTGCTAAATACTTGGAGAAAATAGTGAGGGTTTAACTTTAATGGCAGCACCGCGCTAAAAACTCTAGCCGCATCCTAAAGAGTAGGAGAGCTAGAGTTTTTCAATTATTTTTTTAAAGAACTGGTCCTATCTATTTTTTAAATTAGTGGGATTTTTATTACACATAGTTTGCGAATATTACAAGAATTGATATTTGGATTATATTTAAAGACCCCTAAAGTTGATTTGAATTCAACTTCAGAGGCCTTTTTATACTTTAATAAAACTAACTTAAATCCTCCCGATTATAGAGCTGATGCGCTTTATAGCTATCTAGAATCCGTTTAGCTTGAGGCGCTAATAAAAGGAGAGCAATCATGTTTGGAAAGACCATCAGCCCGTTAAAGAAGTCTGACATGGTCCAAACAAAGTCGATTTTCTTAGTGAGTGATGATCCTAAAACGATAAAGAAAATGACGATAATACGATAAGGTAAAAGCCCTTTTTTACCAAATAAGTAACGAATATTGGTTTCTCCAAAATAGTACCAACCTACAATAGTGGTAAAGGCAAAAAAGGTTAAACAAAGAGCTAGAAAGGATGTACCTAACGTACCAAAAGCGGAAGAAAAAGCTTCTTGCGTGACTAAAGCCCCCTCTAACCCTTTTTCATGAGCGCCGGTAACGAGAATTACCATTGCAGTAGCGGTTCCAACAACGAGCGTATCAATGACAACACCAACAATCGCTACTAAACCTTGTTCAGCAGGATGTTTTACGTTGGCCACTGCGTGGGCATGTGGTGTAGAACCCATACCTGCTTCGTTTGAGAAGAGACCCCTTGCGACCCCGTATCGAATGGCTTGTTTAACGGTGACACCAATCGCTCCACCCATCATAGATGTAGGTTTAAAAGCTTCCACAAAAATCGATTTAAAAGCAGGACCGACTTGATCTTTATAGAGAACCATTACGACGATGACGCCGATAATATATAAAGCAGCCATGAATGGCACAACTAATTCGGCAAAGTTAGCAATTCGTTTCATACCACCCATAAAAACTAAAGCAGCTGCAATTGCTATCAAAACACCAACGATAATTGGGTTAATACCGGTAGCCTCATTGACAGCGGCAGATATCGAGTTTGATTGCACTAAGTTCCCAATAAATCCTAAGCCAATAATAATTGCTACTGAGAAGAAGCCGGCTAAGAATTTGCCTAAGGTTTTTTGTTTTATCCCTTTACTGATATAAAAGGCAGGCCCTCCCACAAAGTTATCATCACGCACTTCACGATATTTCTGAGCTAAAACGGCCTCGCCAAAAATTGTAGCCATGCCAGCAAAAGCAGACATCCACATCCAGAAAATAGCACCAGGTCCTCCTGCCATAATAGCTGTAGCAATCCCAGCAACATTACCTGTTCCGACTTGAGCAGCAATGGCTGTTGCTAGGGCTTGGAATGAAGACATGGTACCGGCTTCTTCTTTTTCCTTTTTACCAAAAACGCCGCCAAAAGTCTCTTTAAACGCTGTTCCAAAATAACGAAATTGCGGAAAGCCAAGATAAAAAGTATAAAAAATACCGACCGCTATAAGAATATACAAAAGAACACTGGACCACATTAAATCACTCAAATGAGTGATATTTTTCACAAAATAACTGACTAAAGAATTCATCTCTTCCCCTCCTAAATTTTTATTTAACTAAATTGTATGATAAAAGGGTATAGCAAGTCAATGATTTTTATGAAAACGAAACCATTTTTTTCGAATTAAAAAAAATTAGCAAAAATTCAAATGAAATAAAAGTGTTTTTGTGAAAGATTGATCAATTGAAAAAGCTTACTTCAGCAAGCCTAATTGCAATTTTAGGGTAGCGTAACGAAATAAAAAGTGAATAAAATAGGAAAGAAACAGTACTTAACAATTAAACTGTATATCTATTTGAATTTAAACAAAGAATGGGTCTGTTTTGCTAAAACTACTCCACAAAATAATAATCCACTAAGGGACAAGTCACTACCTAATCTAAGAAAAAACACACTAATCCATTGCAGTGGCCATAATTTAAAAGATCGAATCAAAAGCCCCAAGGTCATCATAATGGCCATAATAATGAAGGATTTAACGTCAAAGAACTTAAGGAAAAGGTTCTTTTTTTCGCGATAGTTTATAATCCTTTCTGTATGTTTATTTACTAATTGTTTAAACACCATAAACCAAAACAAACTAAAAATTACTATCGAAATAAGCAAATTTAACAAGGTCCAATAGCCTTCATAAGCAACCAGGCCTATTCGTAAAATGTTAAAACCTGCTATACTCCAGACGACCGCTGCTATGAGCAGTAACGTTCTATTTTTTACTTTCATTATATCGCTCCTTTCAATTTTTATATATCCTTTATTAAGAACAACTTTTTTTAATTTAATTTTAGTCATTCTAAATAAATTTTATGATTATTTAAAAGTATTGGCAAATTATTCGTATATAAAATGTTTTGTTTTTTTTAGAGTTACACAACAACATAACTAAATAATATATTTTTTAGCATATAGTATTTTATTTTAATACTCTGAAATGCTCTACGCACTCACAATAATTAAGTCTGATAAAATTTCTTGAAGAACTGAGTTATCTGAATAGTGGTATTTGTTCTATGGACGATGCACGGAATAGAAAAATGCAAGTATTTTTTTATTCATTATACTTCTTGATTTATTTGGTAATGTAGATTGAATTTTTACTTAAATATGACTATTGTTTATCAGTATATTGAAAGGTATTTGTGTATCCATTACCTAAAGGTCTTGAAATATATATAGTTTAGTAGAGAGTTTTAATAATTTTTCGATTTTAAGTATCTCTTTCTAAGTTGATATTCATGACATGACGATGGATCGCGAAACTATATTCTTTGGGTTATTTGTATAAGTTAAAAATATGAATCTTAATATTTTTCGTATTGAACTATAAATTATAAATCTTAATATTATCAACAAGAATATATTCTGTACGTAAATTTAATTTTGTCGATTGAATAATTTGATCAAATGTTTTGAAGAAATCATCTTTTATTAAATTTCAATAGATTTTTGAATGGCTACTTAATTCAGCCAAAATGTACGAAAGATATATAAATTCTTCTAAATATTTTAGAAGAAAACTAAAATCTGATAAAAATTGATTAATGGAAAAGAGTTCTCAAGTGTTATAGAATTAAAAGAGTTAAATTGATAAAGAAATATCCAAAATATTTCTATCGTGAGGGAGTAAATATGTATAAAAATTATAACCCATCTGATAAAGAATCTATATTACAGTATGCAAAAGGGTTGATAGGGAAAACTTTTAATGATATTTGTAATGAAGATGAATACTTTTTGACCCAAATAGTCAAAGATATCTCACCTGAAGACTACAAAACTTCTTATGAAAATAAAAATAGAAAAGGTGGTTTAGGTGAAATTATAGAAGAAAGATATTTTCATTACAAAGCTGATAACTTTTCAAGAGCGGATTTTTCTGATGCTGATTTAGAATTAAAGGTTTCGCCTTATAAAATAAATAAAAATGGAACTGTTTCAGCGAAAGAAAGGTTAATTATTTCAATGATTAATTATATAAAAATCATTGAAATGGATTTCTACAATAGTAATGCATGGGATAAATTAAAAAATATTTTATTAGTTTATTATTTATGGGAGCCGAGTATAAATAACAGATTAGATTATTTAATTAAACATGTATATAAGTTCTCCCCTAACGCAGATGATTTAAAAATCATTGAGAATGATTTTTATAAAATAAGACAGAAAGTTATTGATGGAAAAGCGCATGAATTATCTGAAAGTGATACATTATATTTAGGAGCAGCTACAAAATCTTCTGACTCAAAGCAGAGAACACTTCAGCCTAACTCAACTATACCAGCTAAACCAAGAGCTTTTTCGCTAAAAGCATCATACATGACCTATGTTTTAAGAAATTATATTATCAAGGACGAAGACAAAAATGATAGAATACTTAAAACGGATACAGTGCCTGATTTTGAAGAGTATGTTTTGGATAGAATTAAATGTTTTAATAACATAAAAGATGTTGAATTATTTGAGAAGTATTTGGGATCTAAGACTATTAGTAGTAAGAACAAGTATAGCCGATTAGTTCTTGAAATTTTAGGTGTGAAAACAAAAAATGCTGAAGAGTTTGAAAAAGCTAATGTTCAAGTTAAGGTAATCAGAGTGGAAGAAAATAATAGGATTAAGGAATCAATGTCTTTTCCTGCTTTTGAGATTTTAGATTTAATTAATCAGAAATGGGAAAACTCATATATAAACAAATATTTTGGTAAAACGAGATTTTTATTTGTAATATTTCAAAAATCAAATGGGAATTATTTTTTAAAAGGAGCTAAATTTTGGAATATGCCCATTAAAGATTTAGAAGGAGATTTAAAAGAAGAATGGGAGAGGTCAGTAAAAACATTTAAAGAAGGGGTTAAATTTGAAATAAAAGATTCAAGTTCACCTATAAAAAATAACTTGCCTAAAATGTCTGATACGAACATTTTACATGTAAGGCCTCATGCTAGAAAAGCAGCGTATTTAATCAATGGGATTAAGTACGGAAAGGGAAAAATAGATACGGATACAGATTTATTGCCAGATGGAAACAGAATGACCAAACAGTGTTTTTGGTTAAATAATAATTATGTCTTAAACCAAATTAAGGATATAATAAATTAAAACTCAATCATTTTGTAAAGTTAGCGTAGAGTTTTTTATATTGAGGGAGACTATATGAAAATTAATGCTATTGAACTATTTGCCGGTGTTGGTGGATTTAGAATCGGTCTAAATCATATAAAAGATTTTGATAAAGAAACAGGTTTGGCTGAAGAACATGGTGATTGGAATTTTGTATGGGCAAATCAGTGGGAACCATCCACTAAAACACAGCCTGCATTTGATTGTTATATAACGAGATTCGGAAAAGAAAATCATATCAATATGGATATAAATAAAGTCAATAAAAAAGAAATTCCTGATCATACATTATTAGTTGGGGGATTTCCTTGTCAAGACTATTCAGTAGCACGAAGTTTGTCTAATGAGATGGGAATTAAAGGAAAAAAAGGAGTTCTGTGGTGGGATATCGTTGATGTCATATTTGAAAAACGACCTCCATTTATTCTATTAGAAAATGTAGACAGATTGTTGAAATCGCCCGCAAGCCAAAGAGGCAGGGACTTTGCTGTTATGTTAAGGACTCTTGATGATTTAGGATATATTGTTCAATGGAGAATGATAAATGCTGGAGAATACGGTATGCCTCAGCGTAGAAGAAGAGTTTTCATCTTTGCAACATTGAAAGATACGATTTATTCAAAAAAAATCATTAGTATTAATGATAAAGAAGAATATTTAAAATCTGATGGCTTCTTTAATGATATTTTTCCTATTGAAACAGAAAATATAATCGTAAAGAAAAAGTCATTGGAAGAATTTGTTGATGCAGTGGATGTATCAGAAAATTATCAAGGGGGAAAATTCTTAACTACAGGGTTATTCATTAATAATATAATTATTAATTTTAATATAAATGAAAAGTCAAATGAAAAAACTGCTACCTTAGGTGAAGTTATAAAAGATGCTGAAAAATTTTCAAATATTGACCTTGAAAATTATTTGATAGAGGGCGAAGAACTAGAAAAATGGGAGTATCTTAAAGGTGCAAAGAGAATAAAAAGAACTAGCAAGTCAGGACATAGCTACGTATTTTCTGAAGGTAATATGTCGTTTCCAGATCCATTGGATTTACCAAGTCGTACGATGTTAACAAGTGAAGGATCTTTAAATAGATCAACACATATAGTGTTTGATAAAAAGTTAAATAAGAATCGAAAGATTACAGAAGTGGAAGCAGAGCTACTGCAAATGTTTCCACCAAATTGGACTAATACCGGTATGACTAAACGACAAAGATATTTTATGATGGGTAATGCTTTAGTTACAGGTGTAGTGAGTCGTATAGAACATAAATTAAAGAGCATAATAAAACAAAAAAATAATCAATAACGCTATGCTTTGATATTCAAAGTAATAATTGTATAGATTTTTTAATTTATTAACTATGTAATTAGTATTTTAATTACCTCCAAATTACTTTAATCAATAATTTTTTAGTCATATTAATATATCATTCGATAGCTTGGAGTGAATTGTATTATTATTTTGAATGGATTTTTCTTCAGAAATTCAAATTTTCAGAGTTTTATAGTCATGTGGTATGATTTGGGATAGAGCAAATTGACTTTCTATATTTTTGTTTGAATAATTAATATTATGAATTCAAATGACTTTTAGCTTTAATTAGCGCTATCTTACTTTCGGCTCAAGTAATTTCTGAGTGATTTAATGACCTTGATTCGTATCTTTCAAAATAAGAACTTTTTTTGGCAACCTTTTTAAGGATTTCTTTTATGGTGTTAATTTTATTTGCGTTTTGTGCTAACGGAGCGAAAAGAGTAGTTAAAGATGTTTGGTTTAGTTCATTGACACCATTCCGAGTATAAATGAGGCTTAATAGATTTTTATAAAAGTTGCTATTTTAGACAATAGTAATACAATCTTTAAAAGGTAAGAACAATAACTATGAAATTAACTATTGGGCAGATTATACCTGTCCTTATTGCTATATTTGGGAAGTGAAAATCCAGCCATTGATTGATAAATTAGGCTTACTAGATAACCTTCATTTACAGATGTAGACCTACCAAGTTGATTCGAATACGAGTCAAGTTGCTGAAGGCTAGATGGTAACCTGTTTAACAAAATTTGTAATGGAGCACTCATCAATCGAAGAAGTGGCAGATTTAAGAATAATAATTTCTTAACATATTGTGAATAACATTTAAAATTAGCCAATCAAGAATTTTTGTTGAGGATTTCAGAAAAAACTAGCTTAAATACTGACCAAGTCGCTTAGAGTTTAAAGAGTTCTCAGTATAAAGAAAAGGTTATCGAAGCTCAGAATAAGGCTCGAGCAGAAAAGGTAAAAGTAGTCCCTTGTCTCGATATTGGTCAAGTGACGGTTCCTACAGCTATGTTGGTCGGGACTTTTAAAGACATTATTAGCAAGAAGCAGCGTAAAATCGTTAGTGAGCGAATGAAGCGTAACAATCTTTTACCCATGCCATCCGCTAAAGACTAAGAAAACCGTTAAAAGTTAAAAAAGAGTGAAGCTTTTCCTGAGAAAGCGAAGTTCCTTATTAATTATTTACTACATGATTTAAAAGTGAATCATGGTGTTATGTGCATAAGGTGTTATAAACGTTTATTAATCGTAGTGTTTCTATAGGGAAGGATGGGTCAAAGGTTTTTAATATCAATGAAAATTTGAGTCAGATTTATAAAGGTATGTGAATAACTGAGGATAGATTCATTCTTACAATATTACTTTACCAAGCGGATAACTCTTTTCAAATAAGAATTGAGCCTTGGACCCATTAATTGAAACTTACTTTTATCAGTGCTATAATTATTTAAATATAAATAGAAAGAAGGATTTAAAATGTTAAAGAATTTAAAAAAGGCCACAAAAATCAGCAAATCATCTGGTTTATTCCTCGGAGGAGCTCTATTTGGAACACTAGGGTTAAAAGTTTTAACGAGTAAAAAAGCTAAAGAAACTTATGCTCATGTAATCGCAAAATCTTACCAATTAAAAGATGAGCTTGATGCGAATGTATCAACAATTAAACAACATACTGATGACGTTTTGTCAGATGCTCAAGAAATTTATCTTGCCCAAAAACAGCAAGAGCAAGCCGATAGCATTGAGGATATAGCAGGCGCTAATGAAGTTTAAAATTTGTCATCAAAACAAAAGTCGAGTAAGAGTTAAGTGTTCTTTTTTACTAACGTTATCCGTTAGAGAAATGATTAAGGAGGAGGCTCAACTCCAACCAGCTATTCAAAAAATAGTTTTCTATCATGATGAAAGGACAATGGCTGTCTTTGTTCATAAAGATTACTCGATGGCACACGCCCTCAAATTTTTAAATAGTTTGACTGAAGATCAAGTCATTAGATGTTTACAAGAGCCCTATAGCAAAGAAAAGACGCCTTATGCGATTGTTTCGAAGGAACTGAGCCTGTTTGTGCTGAGACGTCTATTTCTACCTCAACCTATTCAGTATCTCTATACCCTTTATTTATCCACTAAATATATAGAAAAAGCGCTTCAATCGTTAGTATCGCAGGATATAAATATGGAAGTTTTAGATGGCGCTGCTATTTTAACTGCCATATTGATTGGACAGCCTAAAACCGCTAGTTCCATTATGTTTATCATGGGATTGGGTGATCAATTAAATGACTGGACCAATAAAAAGTCAATTGCAGATTTGGAAAGCAGTATGAAAGATCCTACTAAAACGGTATGGTTGTTAGACGGTCAAGGGAATAAGCTTGAGCGTAATGCTAAAGAAGTTCAGTTGAATGACATTATAATCGTGTCTGAAGGAAAGGAAATTTTATTTGACGGGGTAGTGGATACTGGCTCAGCCATGGTCAATGAAAGTTCGCTTACCGGAGAATTTTTCCCTATCCTTAAGCAAGAAGAAGATCAAGTCTTTTCAAATACAGTGATCGAATCGGGAGAATTATCTATTCGCGTTACAAATACCACGTTAAATTACCGTATCCACGAATTGATGTCTCTAATGCGTCAATCAGAAAATCAAAAAGGCACTCAACAAACTAAATATATTGCTCTAGCTGACAATCTGGTTAAGTACAATTTTTTAGGTGTCATTCTTACCTATTTATTCACTGGATCCTTGCGAAGAGCCCTATCGTTTCTATTAGTTGATTTCTCTTGTGCTTTGAAGCTTTCGGTTCCTATTTCTTACTTAACGGCAATTAAAGAAGCAGTTGAGAAAGAAATATTAATTAAAAGTATGGATGTCGTGGAAAAGTATAATGACATCGATCTGTTTGTCTTTGATAAAACCGGGACTTTAACTGTATCCGATCCTAAGGTTTATAAAACCGTCTCTTTTGATGATTATGAAACCGAAGATGTTTTACGAATGGGCGCTTGCTTAGAAGAACACATTCATCATCCATTGGCTAAAGCCGTAGTGAACGAAGCCCAAGAAAAAGCTATTGTCCATGATGAAATGCATGGAAAGCTCCATCATATTGCGTCGCGCGGGATCTTATCAACCATTGATGGAAAAGAAGTAGTCATTGGTAGTTATCTTTTAATGACGGATAAAAAAATTGCTATTTCTGAAGAACAAAAAGCCGTTATTAATAACTATGAACAGCAATACAACCTACTCTATCTTGGTTACAACGGAAGATTAATTGGTCTTTTTCTAATTGATACCCCGCTTCGTCCGCAAGCGGCCAAAGTCATTCAATGGTTACAAAGTAAGGGCAAAGAAGTTGCGCTTCTTACTGGTGATACCAAAGAGCGAACTCAAAATCTTATGAATAATATATCCGTTCAATATTTACAAACAGAAGTTTCACCAAATGATAAATATCAGTTCATTGAAGAACAAAAACGTTCAGGTAAAAAAGTCATGATGCTTGGAGATGGGCTCAATGATTCTGCTGCACTATCGCTTGCAGACATAGGGGCAGTTATGAATGATGCTGCTGATATTTGCAAACAAACAAGTGATCTTGTTTTATCAAATAATCAATTAGAAAGTCTAATGGAATTGGCTGAAATTAGCCATTTATTAGATAAAAGAATAAAGAAAAATGTTAAACAAACCATTGCGATTAATAGTGGGCTCATTTTATTAGGTGTTTTTGATTTATTATCACCAAGTTCCCTATCAATCCTACATAATTTGACAACGACTGGCATAATTTTAAGAAGTATGTCAGGTTTTAAAAGATAAAAGGAATAATCCAGTATTCGCTTTCTCTTAAAAAAGCTGGTAGATTTACTTTGCCTTATCCTAGTTAAACCTGATTATCAATTGCAATGCCTGTTTAATATAAAGCAGCCCTGTATTAAAATGGGGGATTTCTATGAAAGTAAGGTATAAAAATTTATGGATACGTGATGCAGAAATAGCAGATGCTGCCAAACTCTGTCAATGGTGGAATGATGGGAAACTAATGAAATATTTGGGCTTTCCCAATGGACTAGGCAAATCAGTCGAAGAAATCGAAGATAAGATTGAAAATTATACCGATGAAAAAGGTCGGCTCCTACTCATTGAGTATCAAGGTCAATTAATTGGTGAAATGTTTTATGATAACTTGGGGAATCAAGTCACAGAAATACATATAAAGATTTGTGAAACAATTTATCGCAATAAAGGCCTGGGTCGAATTATTCTGA
Organism: Facklamia sp. P13069; assembly: GCF_050409405.1. Classification (NCBI taxonomy): domain Bacteria; kingdom Bacillati; phylum Bacillota; class Bacilli; order Lactobacillales; family Aerococcaceae; genus Facklamia; species Facklamia sp. P13069. The sequence goes on from NZ_JBNUPN010000022.1 coordinate 27,222, forward strand.
GTTTACTGATTAAAGAATTATTTAATCAAGGCTATCAAAAAATTATTTTAGATGTTAATCTTCAAAATACTAGGGCCCAACATGTATATGAGCTACTAGGGTTTAAAAAGTTGCGGATTAACGATGACTCATGGGTCGACCAACTTGGTTGTAGCCAATCCAGTGTTGACTATGAGTTAGTGGAAAATGATTTTAGGGATTATGCTACAGATACTAATATAAGTGGGTAAAAAATAATGAAGACCTCAGGGCACTAAATAAGTGTCGTGAGGTCTTAAAACTATTAAATGAAAAGTGAATTATTTTTCTTCTAGTGTGTCTTTAATTACTAATTCTAACGGAGAAGCAATGGATTCTTCAACTTTTTCTCCTTTTAAATGATTGATGGCAGCTTCAACCGCTAAATGTCCCATTTCTTTAGGTTGTTGAGCGATCGTTGCAGCCAACTCACCTTCTTTGACCGCTTCCAAGCCATCGTCATTGCCATCAAATCCTATCACGAGAATTTCTTCTTCTAAACCAGCAGCTTTAATAGCTTCAATAGCCCCTAAAGCCATTTCATCATTTTGAGCAAAGACAGCTTGAACATCAGGGTGTGCTTGAAGAAGATTTTCCATAACAGTTAATCCTTCTGAACGGTTAAAGTTAGCAGATTGACTAGCGATAAGCTCTAATTGATCTTTGGCTCCTTCTTCAAAACCTTCCCCTCTTTCGTTTGTTGCAGAAGCGCCTGGAACACCTTCTAATTGAATAACTTTCGCACCTTTTCCAATCTTTTCAATAATGAATTCAGCAGCCATCTTACCGCCATCTAAGTTATTAGAGGCTACTAATGAAACAACTTCACCTTCTGCAGCGTTTCTGTCAATGGTAATAACAGGAATTTTTGCTTCATTAGCATTTTTAATAGCTGGGACTATAGCATCGGAATCAACGGGATTAATGAGTAAAATATCTACTCCTTGAGTGATTAAGTCATCCAGTCCATTAAGCTGTGTTGTTGCATCATCTTGTGCGTCAACAATTTTAACAGTGGCTCCCATTTCTTTTGCAGCCTCTTCAATACCTTCTTGTAAATCGACGAAGAAGGGATTATTGGTAGTGGAAATTGCTAGACCTATTGTATATTCTTCTTCTGCCTTAACCTGTAGGTTAGCAGTTAGACTTAATAGAACAAGTGGTAAAATAGCGAACAAGGCGATAGTAATTTTTTTTATAGATTTCATTTGAATGCTCCTTTTATATAGTTATTTTTCTTTTCGATCTAATAGAACAGCGATTAATATAACGATACCTTGAACAATTTGTTGATAAAAACTAGATACTCCAAGTAAGTTTAAACCATTATTCAACGTACCAATGATTAAAGCGCCGACTAAGGTTCCAATGATGCGGCCATGACCTCCAGCCATACTTGTACCACCAATGACAACAGCAGCGATGGCATCCATTTCATAAGCGACTCCAGCAGTTGGTTGCGCTGAGTTTAATCGTGAAGTTAAGATTAAACCTGCAGTGGCAGCCAAAGCCCCGGAGATAGTGTAGACAATAAGTTTAACTCGATGACTATTAATTCCAGCAATATAAGCCGCCTTTTCATTTCCTCCAACGGAAAAAGTTTTCCGTCCAAATGTTGTGCGATGCAAAAGCATGTAGAGAATGCCAAAAACAACCAACATTAGAAGAACCGGCACTGGAATTTTCCATAAATACCCCCTTCCAATGGATTCAAAAAATTGCCCCCCTTCAAATTTAGTGAGAGGATTTCCTCCCGTTAGTACCAAAGTTAATCCGCGATAGATAGTCATAGTTGAAAGGGTAGCAATAAATGGAACAACCTTCCCCTTAGTTATAATTAATCCATTAATTGCTCCTAAAAGTCCCCCAAGTAAGACCCCAATTAAAACAGCAAGTATAGGGCTCATACCATACATCATTAAGTATGCGACTATCGCGCTTGACAAAGCTAAGACAGAGCCGACCGACAAGTCAATACCCCCAGTGATAATGACAAAGGTCATACCGAATGCTATAAAGGCATTAATTGAGACTTGTCTAAGCAAATTAAGTAAATTATTTATTTTAATAAAATTTGGATTTAAGAGGGTAACGAGAACAAACAAAACAATTAAGGCCAATACTGGACCTAATCTTCTTAAATCAAATTGCTTTTTCGATGATTTCTTTTCAACTTTATCCATTATTTTCCTCCTGTAGCTAAAGTCATGATGCGTTCTTCCGATAATTCTTCATGGGACAGACAGCCATTCAGTTTTCCTTCATGAATAACAAGTACACGGTCACTGACTCCAATTATTTCAGGTAAATCACTTGATACCATTATGATACCAACACCTCGATCGGTTAATTCACGCATCAACAAGTATATTTCTCGTTTAGCACCGATATCCACTCCACGGGTAGGTTCATCCAAAATTAAAATTTGAGTTCCAGCAGCAATCCATTTGGCTAAGACCACTTTTTGCTGATTCCCACCAGATAGGGAAGTCACTGGTAGATGCATATCCATTGTCTTTATAGCCAAACGTTCGATGAGTAACTGCACAAAATCTTCTTCTTCCTTGGTGTGAATTAAACCGTTTTTAGAAAATTCTTTAAAGGCAGTGATTCCAATATTTTCTTTAATCGAAAAGTCTAAAATAAGGCCTTCCTCTTTACGGTTTTCAGTTAAGTAACCAATTCCTTGTTTAATAGCATGAAGTGGTGAAGAGAGAAGCACAGGCTGATTATTAATTTTAATAGTTCCGCGCTCAATCGGAAGCAAGCCGAAGATAGCCGACATAATTTCTGTACGTCCTGCTCCCATCAGTCCAGACACACCGAGTATTTCCCCTTGTTTCAAAGTGAAAGAGATATCCTCAAATTTTTCACTCACCGTTAGCTTGTTAACTTCTAAAAGTGTACGGCCAACTTCTGAACGTTTACTCGGATAGTAATCCCCAATGTCTCGACCCACCATTGCACGAACAATTTCTTTCTCATCCGTGTTGGTAACATCTTTAGTCATAATCGAAATGCCATCGCGCATGACAGTGATACGGTCGCTTATTTGAAATATTTCCTTCAAGCGGTGCGAGATGTATACAATTGCGACTCCTTGTTGCTTAAGTTTTTGGATTATAGAAAAGAGTGTATCAATTTCATGGTCTGACAAAGCAGCTGTTGGTTCATCCATGATAATGACAGAAGCATCGTTCATCAGTGTTTTGGCAATTTCAATTAGTTGTTGTTGACCGATACTGAGTGTTCCCATCAAGGCATCAAGATCAATCTGAATACCTAATTCTTGCAAAATAGTTTTAGCTTTTAATTTCATGGTAGCTTGGTCACAGAAAAGGCCATATTTGGTAAGTTCTTTCCCCATAAACATGTTTTCTAAGACGGTCATCTTTGGCCAAGTTATCAATTCTTGATGAATAAAGCTAACGCCATTATTTTCAGCATCTTTGGGATTATCAAACAATGATTCTTTTCCATTAATGGTAATCTTTCCTTGGTCAGCTGATAATAGACCGGTTAAAATGTTCATTAAAGTTGATTTTCCAGCTCCATTTTCACCCATTAGTGAATGGACTTCTCCACTTCTTAAGTCGAAGTTTACTCCTCTTAAGACTTGGTTGGCTGCAAACTGTTTATGGATATTAGTCATTTGAATTTCCATAATACTCCCCCCTAGAAAATGACGCCTGATTGCAAAATAATATTTGCATAAGGAGTCGCCTCACCTGTTCTTATGATCGCTTTGCTTTTATGGGTCTGCTTCTTGAATGAGTCATGATCTATAAATTGAATCTCAATAAGTGGATTTACTAATTGCTGGATTTCAGCTAGCAAATTCGGATTATATTGTTTGATTTCTTCGGCGAGAACAATCCGTTCAATTTTCATATCACTCATTACTGTTTTTAAAACACTGATAAAATCAGGCTCACCTAAGCGAATAGCTAAATCAATTTTTTCTACATGCGTTGTGATAGGAAGACCACAATCTGCAATTGTTAGTTGATCAGTATGGCCCATATCGGATAAAACTTTGGAGATATGACTATTTAATATCCCATGTTTTTTCAAAATATACACTCTCCTTCATTTGTTTGATAGTAGGCATTCCTTTTTGAGCCCCTTCTTTTCCGATTGATAGGGCGGCGGCTAAGTTGGCAAAACGAATTGCTTCTTCGAGTTCGAACTGGTTGCCAATAGCAAAGGCGAGCGCACCATTGAATGTATCACCAGCCCCAGTAGTATCTACAATTTGATCAACTTTATAGGAAGGGACTTCAATAAGTTCATGTCCATTATGAAAGACGGCCCCTTGAGCTCCTAAGGTTACAATCATTTTGTTCGGATATTGAGCCAGAACTTCTGCCATTTCTTGATCTGGGAACATTAAGCGAAATTCATGTTCATTAGGTGTGATGTAATCGATAGCTGCCATCAATTGTGGATTAAATGAGCGAGCGGGCGCAGGGTTATATATTATTTGACAAGAGGCATCAGCCATTTGTTGTATAAGGGTTTCAACCGTTTCGATGGGACTTTCATTTTGGATTAGAATTAAATCACAGGTAGTGAGAAATGCTTGCTCTTTTAGAACTTGTTCGCTTGAATAAGCATCATTAGCTCCCGCTACATAAATGATCGTATTTTCGCCTTCAACAACATTAATAATGGCAGAACCTGAAGGGAGCTGCTTCTTTGTTTTAATGTGTGAAACTTCAATCCGGTTATTTTGCAAATTGGCTATTAAACTTTCACCAAATTTATCAGCTCCCACTGCTCCTAACATATAAGTTTCTGCACCCAGTCGGCTGGTTGCAACGGCTTGATTAGCTCCTTTGCCACCAAAATAAGTTTCAAAGTATTCCCCAAAAATAGTCTCTCCAGCTTGGGGTCTTCGTTTAGAAGTCACCACAAAATCAGTAGATATACTTCCAATGACTGCAATTTTTACCATTATTTTACCTCCCTTAAAGAATTTCTTTTTAATAATCGCGGTTTGACTTGGATGATTTTAGACATTTCAGGATCTATTTGTTGGTTAATAATGGCTAGTAACAATTCTGTTCCCTGATAACCTATTTTATAAGCCGGTTGTTCAATGGTAGTTAAACTCGGATGGGCATAGGCTCCAAAGACAATTCCATCATACCCAATGATTTGGACATCTTCTGGGATAATAGAACCTAATTGATTCCAAGCTTGGATAAGGGCTAAAGCATAGATATCATTAGGAGCAATCACCGTATCAATATTGGGATAGTCACGAATAATCTCCTTGGCAATTTGATCTGCAAATTCTGTCTGGAAGGACGGAGTAGAATATATCTGATAGTCGATTTTATATTGATCAAATACAGACTGTATTCCTTGTAAACGCATTTTAGACACTTGAATATCCATTGGACCCGTCATAATCAAAATAGAGCCATGATTAGTTTCAAGAATAGTTTGTCCAATGAGTTCTCCGCCATAAAAATCATCAGAGATTACTGCAAACCGATCTTGATCATTCATCCGGTCTAATGAGACGGTTGGAACGTCCTCAGGTGTGTTTAGATGAGTCCCATCAATTTTGATTAATCCAGCGACTTTATATTGTTTAAAAAAATTAAGATAGTTCTCACCAATCGTTTCTTGGCCTTCGGTATTGCCTAATAAAAACATATAGTCGTGTTGCAAGGCACATTGTTCGACTCCCTTGATTAAAGAAGGAAAATAAGGGTTAGTAATATCCGGAACCAATAAACCAAGAATTTTCATCGACTGTTTATTTAAAGATCTAGCAATTTCATTAGGGATATAATCTAATTTTTTAATCGCCGAAAGAATCTTGTGTTTGGATTGTTCGCTCACATAACCACTGTTATTCATCAGGCGCGAAACAGTTGCGACTGAAACGCCTGCTTCATTTGCCACATCACGAATTGTTACCAAAAACTTCACACCTCCATGTGTAACCGTTTACACACATTATTATATTAATTTTTTTTAGTTTGTCAAGAAGAAAGGTTTAATGAGTTTTTGCATTGTTAAACGTAAATGATAATGTCTCAAGAGAACACAAATCAAAATGTCCCTCTATCCTCTATAATAAATGATGAAAAGGATAGGAGGGAAAATGATGGGAGATTAT
>NZ_JBNUPN010000023.1:0-30809 GCF_050409405.1 Facklamia sp. P13069
CCTATTGAAGGGATTAATAACACGATTAAAGTGCTTAAACGCCATGCTTATGGCTGTAAAAACGACTCTCATTTCAAAAATAGAATACTTTTAACATCAAGATTATATGTGTCAGGAAGAAAAGAAAAGGAGACTAAGCAACCGTTAATTGCTTAATCTCCTTGGATAGCATCAACCCTATTGGACAAAGAGCCTTTAAAAAAGTGACTAAAAAATTTTGACATATCAATTTTTAAGTGAATAATGAATTATATTTAATTAATTATAAGAGGCTCCTAACAAAATTTGTATGTTTCGATAAATGTTTCCAAAACAGTTACTATATCTTTTTTATTAATATTATCTAGTGCATTTATTTGTGCATTAATATAAGAGGCTGAATAAAAAGGATTAGATAAAAAATCAAACATAAAATCATAATTAATATATTTTTCACTTGAAACTAGATTATATTTAAATAATTTATCCTTATATAATTTTTTTATCTTCTAAGGAGCTATATTTTAATGGATATTTAAAAAGTTCAATTTGAAACTCTGTTATTGCTTTATTTTCTTCTAATAGAGCCTGTGTAAATCCGATATAATTTTCTTTTTCACTGTTAAAATAGGAATTAATAAATGCACTTTCAAAAAAATGAGCCCAATATTCTTCCTCCTCTATAGAAAAAATTAAATTCATTTTGATTAATAAAAAATTTACAATTACATGACTAACTTCATGTAATAAATAATAAAAATGAAACGGGCCTACTTTGTCTCCTATAATAATATAATTAATATTTTTTAAAGGTAAAAATACACATTTATATCCATCTATCATACCTTTTAAATATATAACATTTAAAGACAATGTGTCAGATATATAAAATAATATATCTTTTAACAAAACTTCAGTTGTACTATTACATAATTTTTTAAAAAATTCACTACTAATCTTAGCCTTGGAAAAGTTATGCATTTGCATTTTTATTGGAATTAAACTAATCTCAGAAAAATCTTTATTTTTTCTCCAAGATAAGTAGTCAAATTTATTTCTTATTAAGAGGGTGTTAACTTGGCAATTTAATACAGATTTTTTATATTTACTAATATCTAATGATTCTATATTTGGGAGACTATCAATAAAATCTATTTCATTATGAATTTTGTGCGCCTTGATATTATCTTGTATATTTATACTATTTAAATACAGCATGGACTGATGCTCTTCTATAACAGAATGTTCATAGGTTTTTTTAATCGCCATTTAAAAAACTCTTTCTTTTTTTATATTTAAAAATAATTATAATAAGAATAAAAAGAACATCAATATTGGTAATATTCCATGTTCTCAGTATTCCAAACTGATCAGAAATAAACCCATTTAAAACTAATATTATTGAAATAGATATTGATTCAATATTATAAAAAGATGAGATTGTTGTATTTCGTAGATTATCATCTTGCACAAAATCTGAATGAAGAGCGACATTACTTTTAATTTCAGTTATAGTATTAAGCATTACGTGAATTGAAAAAATAATAATTCCCATCCATATATTTTTTGAGAGAACAAATAAGGATAAGAATATAATATCTATTATTGTTAACGAAGTTATCACATAAGAAATATTTTTTTATATAATATCCTATGAGATATTAAACTCCCTACAAGCCCACTTAATGAGATTATTATCCACATAATACTAATAATATTTTCTATATTATTAGTATAAAATATTGCCTGCCACTAATTTGATGGTCCTATATCTATCACTTTAGGGAGAAGTAAAAATAATATAAATACAATACTCTTTTTAGATGTCATAATTTGTTTAAATATTGTTTTTATTTCACCATATGAATATTTAAAAGTATTTTTAAAAGATATTTTTTTATTTTTAAAATCTTTAATTGGAGATTTAATAACTGAAACAATTAAAATAATACTAAATAATATGCTGAAATAAAATGGCAAATCTGTATTATATTTATACAATACATCCGCACTCAAAGTTCCAATGACCAATGCAGCCAATAATCCTATAATAGACGCCTTAGAAAATATGTGTTCTAAGATATCTCTATCCTGTGATAAATTTAAATCTTTGATTAGCCAACTGGATAATGTTCCAGAATAAAAAGACTCACTAATTCCAGATAAAAAAGCTGAAAACAGGAGAAGTGTATATGAACTACTTAATATCATTAAAATCCCTAAAATTCTAAATAGACCACTTAAAAAAATTGATTTTCTCTCTCCTATAACATCTGTTATAGCTCCACATGGTATCTCTGTAAGAAAAGACGATAGCCAAAATAGAGCTAGATATAAACCTACATCACTTAATGAAAAGTTTTTAAATAAATAAATATACAATATTGGGTTAAAAAATGAAACTAATGAGACAGACAAAAATTCAAATAATAATAATAATGAATTTTAGCTTTCATGATTTATCTCCGAATTTATACAATATATACTCCCGTATATATCTCTATTTAAATAACCATAATCTACTAAATATCTTCTCATTGTCGCATAATCATCATAGTATACCTGTATAATATTATTTAGTTCACTCTCAGAAAATTCATCACCTTTTTTTTTGATTAATTCAAAAATATAGTCAAAGATAATAATTTTATTTTTTTGTTTTTTGGGAATAACAATTATTCTCCCTCTTTGATCAATAAATCTTTCTATCATTATTTATTAAACTCCCTTCTTTTTTTTAAGTAATATCCTATATATTGATAAACCTCTCTTTCTAGTAAAATATCATTGCCAACTAAGCGAATATTACTTAAATGAATCAAATCTAAAATATTGGGTTGTCCAAATTTTTTCACATAGTTTTCTTCTTTAATACTAAATTTAATTTCTTTAAAAATATTTGAGTTATATTTACTTAGTTTTTCTATTGAATCAAACTATTCCTTTTTTAGCGGTCTATTTTATTTTTCATTACTATAAGGGGTGAAAATTTCCAATGCTTGATGAATTTTAGTGTAAAATACATTTAGTAAATAAAATGTATTAATAAGTAATAATTTTTTTAATTGCATTATTCATTTCTCCATCATCAAATATTAATTCTTTATTCGATGTTAAAAATTTTACTATCCTTTTTGAATCTAAAAAACTAATAGCTTCAAAAACTTCAATCCTTATACCCATCATATATCTACCAATTTCTTTTTCAAAAGTTAAACCCCAAAAATTTTGAACAATACTAGACTTTTTAATTTTATTGATAATTTCATCATTATAACATTTAGATTTTATTCGTAGTCTAACTTGTTGCTTGGGTAGTGTCAGATAAATTGTGTAACCTACATTTCAAGATTGTAATTATTAGATCAATACTTCTGTTATTTCCGATCCTAACCTCGCATTTTAGATGATCTTTCGAATACCATGTGGATTCGCTTAGATCTGTAGGATTGATAGGTCCTCTAAAATGCGAGGGAAGCAACCGAAGGGTGCTAGTTTACTCCATTAAGATACTTGGGGCTTTGTGATGCCTTCTCTTAATTTCGTCTCGTTAACTGGTCGTTTTTGATCCAAAAGAGATTGAAGTTCAAAGGTTGCTTTACCAAAGTCTTTATGTTTCCGATGTCCAAACTTTGCGTTATACTCGCTAATATAACAATAGACTGTTTTTCCCTAAGTGGCTTCATGGGGAAACTGTTCTTTTATTGTTGTGATCCGCTTTATTTGTTTATTGAAGGCCTCTGATAGTTTGTTGGTATAAAGGGATGCCCATATCTCCTTGGGAAAATGCATAAATGAAAAAAGATTCTTTTTTAGTCTCAATTGTTCAGCCAACTTTGGATAAGTCGCTCCCCAGGTCTGGATGAATTCATTGAGTAGTCGAGTGGCTTCTACGATACTACTGGCTTTAGGAACTTTTTTTAGTGACGCTAACACTTCTTGACGATCCTTCAAACGGACTTTTATGGAGACATGTCTCAGTAAGTGTGTCCAACAAGATCCATCGGAAACTCATTAGTCAGGGCCCCCGCTAACCCGGTCAATTCGTCTGAGACAAAAAGTAAAACATTTTCTAGCCCTCTTTGTTTTAAGTCTTGAAGCATTTCACGGTAATGAAGAGCTGACTCTGTAGGATAGACTTGAAAATCGAGTATTTCCTTATAGCCTTGAGCATCCATTCCGATAATAGTATGGACGGCTTCCTTAGAGACTTTTCCACGCCTTACAGGGACAAAAGTAGCCTCACAGTATAAACATACATCGTCTTGTTTAATCGGACGTTGTCGGTAAGCGGCTAATTCTTCTCCAAATGTTTTTGAAAGGTTAGAGAGGGTCGTTGGTGAATAACAATGACCCTACATTTTTTCAATAAGTTCTGAGATATCGCGTGTTGTCACACCTTTTTGATACATTAAAATAATCATCTCTTCTAAATGAGCAGGCGCTTCTTGAAGGCTTTCAAGTGTTTTAATATCAAACAGCCCTAACCGACCTCGTGGTATTTTGAGGTGAAGCGTACCGTATTCAGTCGAGAGTGTTCTAGAATAATAACCATTCCTTGAATCACCGGTATTATAACCTTTCACTTTCCACTTCTCATAATTAAGAAAAACTGTTCTTTCGCTTTCAAGCAGTAGATTAATGGCATCTTCTAAGGACTGACGAAACAGTTCATGAATAGATTCTCCTTGTGCTAGTGCTGTGAATCATTTTGTGTTAAAGTCTTCCATAAGGGACCTCCTATTTGTGATTGTTTTGTGGTGATTACAATCTTACATAAGTGAGGTCTCTTTTTCTAGGGAGTCTCGGAGCTTACACAAGAAATTTTACGCTATGAATATAAAAACTAACTTATAATATTAATTAGGTCATAATTAATATAAAGTTTGTTTCTCTTCTTTGAATTATCTTCCTCTATTAACTTCAAATCAGATAATTTCTTTAGATACTTTCTAGCTGTTGCGTCCGTTATGCCTAAAGCTCTAGCAACATCCTTTACGTTACAAAATGGATTCCTAAAGGTATATAGCCATATTTGATTAATGTAATAATTGTTCTCATTTATAATATTAATTCCTGATCTTGCTAAATTGTTTATATTCTCTACTTTTACTGATAAGGAATCGGCCATTCTTTTTGAGGCTGAAAGGAAAAAGTCTATCCATTCAAACCAATTTGGATTTTTTCCACGAACCCCATTCAAGCGATTATAGTATCTCAGCCTTTCTTTTTCCAATTCCTCACTAATGAAGAAGACTGGCTTATCAATTAGTTTATCTTGCATGCAAGTCAAAATAATTAGTATTCTTCCTAATCTCCCATTTCCATCTAAAAAAGGATGTATCGATTCGAATTGCGCATGAATAATTGCAGCCTTAATCAATGGATCGGTATTTTCATCCAAATAATTAAAATCATCAAGCTTTTCTTTTTCAAAACTAAAATGCTTTACTGAATTAATATAATATTCCAAATTGGTCATATATTCTCCGATTTTTTGAGCAGGAATTGGAATATAAACTGCGTTTTCGATTTTATTATCTGGACCGATGTGATTCTGAATTTTTCTAAATTCACCAGCAGAAGCAGACGTTCCTCTCGCTTCATTGGACATAAGTTCTTTGTGCAAACTTTTTATCATCCTAGAACTGATTGGATTTCCCTGATTGATCATTTCGATACCAACTGTTAGTGCTTTTTTATAATTAAGTACCTCTGTAATTTCTTTAGACTTCTTTTTTGAATTTGCTTGATCAATCATATCCGCAAAAGTTACTTGAGTACCTTCAATTCTAGTTGATTGAACCGACTCCTTTAATGAAAGAATTTGAAGAAGGTTATCATCGACAGGAGAGTGATTCAATTCTGAATTTAACTTACCTATCGTACTCTTGATAATAGCAATTTTTTTGTATAACGATAATTCTTCTTCTATAGACACTTTAGGTGGCAATAATTCCAGACCCTGAATTGTCATATTTTTCCTCCTCCCTTTAAGCATGATTAAGTTTATCATATTAAGATAAAAAAAGCATTATTTTTCCTTTATTTATAAGTTTTGAAAATGTTATCTAACTAATTTTCCATTGATTTAGCCTACCCTCACTCATAATTAATCCTGAATTGACCTTAGAATTGATATTTTGATTCCCTCCAGTATTAACCAAAGGGGATAATTTATTATGTGAAACCTAGCTCTCCGTTTGTTCTAGTTTCCTTTTCTCCTAACCTTTCTTCAATGATATCTATCATACGATCAACATCATAGTCATTAGCAACTTCAGCATTGACAGTTATATAAGTATCTCCACTCTCGCTATTAGTCACATTAGTTGCTTTAACAATCCCTGCACCAATCTCTCCTAATACTTTAGAACTTAATGGTAGGATAGCCTCTGGACCTGCTTCACCACCAACTTGAATATTTTTGCCATTAATACCAAACACTGTATGATTCATCATAATTCCTCCGTCCGCATGCTAAGAGATTCTTGGAACTTGTAGTGGAGTTAAACTAAATCGACCGGTAATACTCAATCTAGGGAGTCGTGGTAATTTAATCTCGGGTAACGACCAACTGAAGTTGAAGAAGCCTTTATTTTTTTCAGTTGCATTCCCTACCGCATCTTTTGCAGAATTAATTTTATCTGTAATCGCTTGCTTGATACTGTTAAATATTTCCACAGCTTTATTCTTTGCGCTAGTCAATCCATTTATCATAAAGTTTTTACCGAATCGATTGTTTGCTGTGTGCCGGATTTAATGCGTTCCCACGCTTGAAACACCGTTTGTTTTACCGTCTCCCATGCACCACACCAATCACCGTTGATTAATTGCATAACTGCCTTAATGATTCCTAGAATAAAGTCCATTGCTATTTTGATTGTTTCTTGAATGATAGGCCATACCGTTTGAGTGACCCCTTGAATCAATCCCAAACTAAGCTGACCTTAGCAAAAACTTGATCCAATATTATTGAGATAAAAGTCTTTATCCAGCCCCAAACAGTATTAATCGTTTGTTTAATTAGTTCGTTGTTTTCATTCCACCAACTTGTCATTGAACTCCATATTTTCATTACAAAATCGCTGATAGATTGGATGATTGGTTGTAAAAACTCTTTTATAGCAACCCAAGTGTTTATAACAGCCTCTCTGAATTGGTCACTAGTTTCCCAGAGCTGCTTGATTACTAAAACAAAACCTACTATTGCAACTATTGTTAGAGCAATCGGAGCTATAGTAGCTAACGAGGCTTTGATAAAGCCAAAAATCGATAGTTGAGCCGCAGTTGCTACGGCTAATAACACCATAAACACCGGGGCTATGACCCCTAAGGCGGTCACCAGCAATCCCATGACAATGGCAAACTCTTTTGCGGGCTTAGGAAGCTTAGAAAACTATTCTCCAATTGATTGTAAGATATCAGCTACAACTTGGAATATCAGAGCTAGTACTTTGCCTATTTCATCTCCAAAGTCACTCATTAATAATTATAGTTTGTTTTGAGCTTTATTTAATTCACTTATTGAATCAAGTGTATCTTCATAAGTAGATTTAAGCTTCCCTGCTGCCTCATGCTGGCCTCTCGATAGGTTTCTCGCTAATTTTCAAGCTGCTTAGAAAACAATAAAATAAGAGAGACAAGCACATACAACATGTACTCATCTCTCTGGTCCAACTTCTTGGGTCACTATAATCAGTAGACTCTTTATTAGTTTAATATTGTAAATTACAGGCTAAATTATTTAATAACAACTTGATCTTGCTCTAATTCTTTTTCTGCACCCATCTTACCAGCGTAGGCAGAAATTACTAATCCCAAAACAGATCCAATGAAAGCATAGATAGAATATTTAGAAGCTTCATTCATAACATCATTTGTTGTTTCGACACCTTCGTCAATTGCTTGTTTTGTTCCACTTTCTAAGCGATTCATTTCAGTTTCAGCGCTAGCAAGTAAATATTTCGCTTGAGCTTGAGCTTCTTCATATGATTTCATAATGTGAGCTGTAGCTTCTTCTGCTTCTTCATCATTTAAATCAGTATTATCAGCAATAGCATTCGATAAAGCATCTTCATCTAAACCTTCGTCAATTGTAGCCATACGATCTTCAATGTTTGTATAAACATCTTTCATCGCTTGCTCAACAGGTTTTCCATCAACTACAACGCTTTTAGCTGCATTTTGAATATCAGTTACCGTTTCATCTAACTGATTTTGTAAATAACCTGGTTGCAACTGTTCAATTTCAGTGTCTTCTAGTAAATCTTGTACTTCTTGGTCTAAGTTCGATGTATCAAGCTGTAAGTTATCTGTTACAGCATTAAATGCTTCTTCAGATAAATTACCTGCAGCTTTTGAAACATTTCCTATTGCATCTCCAGCAGCACTAGTTGTCGCACCAAACATAGCACCAATTGTATTGAAAGTTCCTGTCACTGCTGATGAAGCCAATACTACTGCTACAATTAGGCCTGTAGCCCATGTCAGGAAACCATGAACCATACCAGCTCGGTGTGCAGTGTATCCTGCGATAAATCCTCCGCCGGCTAAACTTAAAATTAATGACACAATCGTCCAAATGATTAAGCCCATTCCAACTCCATCTAATGGATTAACAGCGGTTAAGTCAGTAGCTCCAAGTCCGATAGCTGCCCCAATTAAAGAGAACAACATGCTTAAAGCGACGAAAGTCACTAATCCAGCGAAAACGGCACGCCACGATAAGTTTTCTCCTATCCGATGATGATGTCCTATATGGTGATCATGATGTGAGGTATAAGTGTGGTTGCCAGTATCCTTAGTAGGATCCTTTACAACGACTTTACCCTGACCTCCAACAGTAGGCTCAACATTGTGCTTATCTCGTTCATTATTCATATAAATCCCTCTTTCTTAAAGTTTTAACACTCAAGGTGCTTTAAGGTACAATTTATCTTTATAGTGGTGATAAATACTATAAAATAATTGCTTTAGACAAATCGTTCTTTTAGAACTTTCCTTATCCTTAGCATACTAACTTATTTGTAAAAATTCAAATATAACGCTTCTAAAGACCAATTTAATCATAGCAATAGCGTCAGTCAATGGCTTGATGACCCAATCTAAGGTTGGATGATCGCTAAGATTCCAAGCGATCATTTCAGAGTTAAATAAATCCATAATAGGGCTTAAATAAGCAGAATTTTTCCCTAATTTAACTTTCAGTTGCCATTCATTTTACACTAAAGCGACGATTGAGGTGGTTGGGAGCATTTGTTCCCACAGTGCCTTCGTAAGAGCTATAGCGACGTGACTCCGCAGAATTTTGTACGTTTCAAGCTGAGCTTACCCCTGATTCGTAAAACTTTTCTTAGGGCTAATTTTTTGATGGCATGTTTTGTATAATTAAGCTTTAATTCATCGATAACCAAGAGTATATGTGTCAAGAAGAAAAGAAAAGGAGACCAAGCAACCATTAGTTGCTTAATCTCCTTGGATAGCATCAACCCTATTTGACATAAAGCCAATTTATATAAAATTACTCACCAGTAACTTCTTTTGATAACTCAATTGCGATATCGGTAGTGTCTTCAATCTCATGTTTTAAATTGGCGAAACTTTCAAGAATTTCTTCAAATGATTGTCCGATTTCTTCTTTTAATTCATTAGCTGAATGAGCTAAGACTTCTTTAAAATCAGAATCATCATTTTGATTAGCAAGAGAATGCTGCGTTTCTTCAATTGAACTAAATAATTGATTTTTCAAGTTTGTTAGAGAAAATTTTAATTCTTCTGCCGTTTCTGAAAAAGATACTTTAGCATCTTCACTTGCTAAAGCAGCAACATCAGATAACTCTTGACCCTTTTTAAGAGCAAGCTCTTTATAAGAAGCCAATTGATCGCGCGCTTCCACACTCGATTCTGATAATTTCTTACGATACTCCTCTGTTTTTTCAGGGTATAGATAATTAACTACCGCATAGGCACCTGCAAGACCTGCTACCATACCGATAACTGTTTTTAATTTGGTCATATTTTTTCCACTCCTTAAATCTTTTTTAAGAAGAATTCATTTTAAAGACCTTCTTAATACATAAATATTAACAGATAAAGCCTTTTCACTCAAGAAATCTGCTTAAAAATACACCCCTAAACTACCTAAGGGATGCAGGATGTCTGAAAATAAGCTTAACGCTTATTTTTATTGCCTTTGTATACCATTGCAATACCACCGATTAAAGCAATCGCTGCGATCACGATCAAAAACCAAGTAGCCATTTCGCCTGTTTGTGGTAACATTTTTCTACCTCATTTCTAAATGATATATTAATTTTACACTAACTTATAATAAAAGAAAAGCCGAGATTAAAACCTCGACTTAAACTCTTAATGATACATTTCCTGATATTTAGCCAATTCAGCTTCATTACAATAAATGTAGTGTTCTGGGAGTACTTCACGTACTTTTGGTATATCAGTTGAATAATCATGCATTTCAGGATCATAAACTTTCAATTTAACTTTACGAGCAAGCTCTGGGTCTGGAATAGGTACAGCAGAAAGTAAAGCTTGTGTATAAGGATGAATTGGATTACGGAATAATTCTTCAGTTTCCGCAACTTCAAGAATACGACCATTACGAATTACTGCTATTCTATCAGAAATATAACGTACGACTGATAAGTCATGAGCAATAAAAATATAAGTTAAGCCATTCTCACGTTGGAATTTACGGAGTAAGTTAAGAACTTGCGCCCGAACAGAAACATCTAAAGATGAGATCGGCTCATCTGCAATAACAAGTTCTGGTTCCATAATAAGAGCTCGAGCAATCCCAATACGTTGACGTTGTCCACCTGAGAACTCATGAGGATAACGATACATATGCTCAGATAAAAGTCCAACTTCTTTAAGCATATTCTCAACTTTTTGCAAGCGATCTTCTTCATCTTTAAATAAATTAAAGTTATAAAGGCCTTCTGAGATAATATACTCTACTGTTGCACGGTCATTCAAAGAGGCAGAGGGATCTTGAAAGACCATTTGAATGTCACCAATTAATTCCTTGCGGTCTTTTTCAGATAATTTAGTATTAATTCTTTTACCTTTAAAGAGAATTTCTCCTCCTGAAGTTTTATTAATACCATTAATTGCACGACCAATAGTTGTTTTACCAGATCCAGACTCACCTACTAATGATAAGGTTTCTCCTTTAAATACATGGAAAGTGGCATCTTTAACAGCAACGAACTTGTCTTTGCCTTCACCAAAAGTGATTTCAAGGTCGTTTACTTCAACTAATTTTTCTCTATTTTTCTCCATTTGCTAACTCCTCTCTAAGAGCTGCATCTGCACCATGAACTTTCTTCAATTTTTCATGAAGGTTATGAATAACAGATGGTTTTTCAGCTTCCGGTGCTCGAGGATCTAGTAACCATGTTTTAGCGTAGTGAGTGTCTGAAACTTTAAACATAGGTGGTTCAGCTTCATAGTCAATTTGCATTGCATAAGGACTACGTGGAGCAAAAGCATCTCCTTCAATTTTTGTATAAAGAGAAGGTGGTGTACCTGCAATTGAGAATAGATCTTCTTCCGGATTTGATAATTGTGGTAATGATGATAAAAGTGCCCATGTGTAAGGATGTCTTGGGTCATAGAAGATATCTTCTACTGTTCCTGTTTCAATGACTTGTCCCGCATACATTACTGCAACACGGTCAGCAATTTGAGCCACTACACCCAAGTCATGAGTAATGAAGATAGTTGTAAATTCATATTCTTTTTGTAAATCTTTTAGTAATCTTAGAATTTGAGCTTGAATAGTAACATCTAAAGCAGTCGTTGGTTCATCACAAATCAATACTTTAGGACGACATGCCAATGCAATTGCAATGACAATACGTTGACGCATTCCACCTGAATATTCAAATGGATAATCGTCAAAGCGTTTTTCAGCATTACGAATACCAACCCGTTCCATCAAGTCGATAGCAATTTGTTTAGCTTCGGACTGTGAAGCCCCACGATGTTTGGTGATCACTTCGGTTATTTGTGTTCCGATAGTTAAGACTGGGTTTAAGGATGTCATTGGATCTTGGAAAATTGTTGCCATTTCTTTACCACGATATTTTAACCATTGTTTTGGGGAATTAAAGTTTTGTAGCTCTTCACCTTTATATATTATTTTCCCTTCTGGAATACTACCATTTTTTTCAAGCATTCCTGTAAAAGTTTTCGTGAGAACAGATTTACCTGACCCAGATTCCCCTACTAAAGCAAGAACCTCACCTTCATAAAGGTCTAAATCGATACCACGAATAGCTGTTAACTGCGCATCACGCACTGCAAATTTAACAACCAGATCTCTAATTTCTAATATCTTTTTCTTCTCTGTCATTTCAATGTCCTCCTATATATGATTCTTAGGATCAGTTGCATCAGCTAATGCTTGACCCACAATGTAAAGAGAAACTGAAATCAAGGCAAGAACAGACACAGGTATCCAGAACAAGTAGGGCTTAGAAGCGATATTTGTGGAATATTTTTGAATTAAACCACCTAACGAAACAATGTCGGCAGACAATCCAACCCCAATAAAGGATAGGAAAGTTTCTGTCGCTATAAAACCAGGCAATATTCTGGAAACATCTGTAGTTATAATGGAGGTCAAGTAAGGTAAGATATTCTTAAATATCATACGATTAGCTGGAGTCCCTAAAGTCCTAGACGCTAGGTTATATTCCCGATCTCGCATAATCATTACTTGTACACGAATAAAGTATGCCGTAAAAATCCATGAAGTGAGGGTCATTGCAAAAAGTAAATTCCAAAATCCATTACCTAAAGAATAAGCTAATACCATAATGATTAATAATGTAGGAATATTACCGAATATATTGTAGACTTCAAGCATGAAAACGTCAATCTTTTGCGACATTCCCCAGAAAGCACCTACAATTACACCGATAACAGTGGTAATTAGAGTTGCTAAAACAGTAATTGAAATAGACGTTTTCGCTCCAGACCAAGTAGCATCAAAAAGCGATTGTCCGTTTGCATCTGTCCCAAACCAATGTTCACTATTTGGTTCAATATAGCGTGCAGATAAATCATTTATTTTTTCTGCATTCATCGGGTCATATCCAGAGAACATTGGTTGAATAAATGACATCAAAATAATGACCAACATCAAAATAAGAAAGAAGATAGCTACTTTATTTCTCCCAAAAGTTCTCCAAACCGATTGCCAATAAGAGTATTTTGGCGAATCAATTTTTTCTGCTTCAACATCATTGGTTTCCACAAAACGAAACGAAGCATCATTAATTTTTGGTTGTACTTCCATTATTTATCCTCCTTCACTTCTAGGCGGATACGAGGATCCACAAGAGTCATGGCGATATCACCTAATAAGATTGATAAGACCCCTAATACTGAGAATATGAAAATTAAGCCAACAGCAATTGGGTTATTGTGAGAAAGAATTGCATCTGGCAGCATTTTACCCATTCCAGGAATAGCGAATACTTGCTCAGTAATTGTGGCTCCAGCAATCGAAAAGATTATTGCTCCTGGGATTCCATTAACAATTGGGATTATCGCATTTTTAAAGATATGCTTACGCGAGATTTCTGATTCGCTCAAACCTTTAGATCTAGCAAATTTTACATAGTCAGATGATTGTTGATCAACCATATAACGTCGAATCCACATTACAGTACCAGAAAGTGACAACAAAGCTAAAACGACAATTGGCATTATATAGGATTTGATATTCTCTGGTCCTAAGATTGGAAATAGGTCTGGTAAACCAAAGAACTTATTCCCCACAAAACGACCAAAGAAAATGAAAGCAACTGAAGGTACTGAGATTAAAAGTGTGATAAAGGCTGTTCCTAATTTATCAACCCATTGTCCTTTATATCGAGCCATCAACATAGCCATTGGTATTCCAATCAAATACATTAAAAATATTGCCGTTACACCGTTCCTAAAGGAAATCATCATCATAGACGGATCTTCATTATTAGATTCTGCGCCCGCATAATTTGACCCTTCAAACATTCTCTTCTCAGTTAATGAGAGTTCAGATGTTGGTTTATAATAACGTGTATAGGGGTTAATAGCTGATTTAAAAGATTTCCCATCTGGCATAATAATTTCTTCCGTTACAGGACGTCCTTGTTTATTTGTAATCACATCTATAACTGGCTTACCAGCAAATGTTGGGTATGAAACTCCTAAATTTAATTTGAAAATATTTTGATGAATGAATGGGAATTTTTTATTGAAATAAATTTGATAATAGTATTTAGTTCCTGAGCCAGTTAGTGCCCAACCGACTGTCTTATCATGGGTAATTTGATATCCACGTTTTAGATCTGGATTTTCTGGATCTTTAACTCGCCAAGGATGATCGACTTGAATTAGGTTTTTATAAAAATTAAAAACTCTGGCACCAATAGAGATGTCATCAGTGGCAAAGTAACCTCCACTAATTGGAAGTTGCCCTATTTCCCACTCTTTATTATCTTTACTCCACTTTTCTATAATTGCTTGATTCTCTGGACTTTCAACATTGGTAAATTCAGGATAATCTTTCTGAACTTCCTCTTGAAAGTCTCTTTGATTTAAATAATGAAGGTAGCCCATTCGGTCAAAAGCACTATTTTGATATTCTAGAAGTTGGTCAGGTTGTGATTTTAATTTACTAATCGCAGGGTCATCCTTGAAGATTGAATTTCTCGGCACCAATGAAAAAATGGCTAAATACACTAAGGTAGTAACCATAAAGATCGAAAAAAGTGACCGAAGAATTCGTTTGAATATATATTTTTTCATTTGAATCCTCCTATAATAAATGAAAAAGGCTAATTTCTCAGCCTTTTTCATCTAAGATTACATTTTCTTTTGACTATTCAGCCGCTTCTTCAGTTTCTTCAGCTGATTCGTCCATCATTTCTTCTTCAGTTTCTTCAGCTGATTCATCCATCATCTCTTCTTCAGATTCTTCACCTTCTACAGCCTCTTCGCCTTCTGCAGATTCAGAAGCTGACTCGTCACTTTCTTCTTTAGTAGAGCTGCTTGAAAGACTGGATGCATCAAGTTTGTTTGCTGACCAATCATCATAAGCTGCCTGCCATTGTTCTTTAGATACTGGTTCAGATTGAACTTTCATGAATTTGAAACGTTGAGATCCAGTACCGGCAAATGCATATGGTACTGAGAATGGAACTATGTTAGTAACACGTAACTGAGATCCTCCGGCACGGATTGGCAAGGCAATCGCTGCATCAGTTAACCAAGCTTGCGCTTTTGCATACGCATCATAACGAGCATCTAAATCATCAGTAATTGCTGCTGCCGCATTGACTAATTCGGCATATTCGAACAACCCTGAAGCTTCACGTGCTTCTGCATATGGATCTTCTTGTCCTTCTTTAAGGAGTGGATCAAATCCAATTGGCACTAAGAATGTACCGTTTGTTGGTAAATAGATATCTAAGAAAGTAGATGGGTCTAAGTAGTCAGGAATCCATCCAGATTCATTAGTAATATCATAATCTACTTCTGCAGCAACAGTAGCATTAAATGTTGAAGCAAGATATGTATCTTGATTGAGTAACACAGGGTTAATTATAACATTTTCAGCACCTAAGGAATCTTCAATAGAAGCTTTCATAGATTTAGCTAAGTTCACTGATCTTGGAATAGATTCAAGAACTGGTAAATCTAATTGAATAGGCCACTCTACACCTTCTAATTCTGATTTAGCTTGTTCAATAAGTTTAGCAGCTTTTTCAGGGTTATAGAAAGCATCCTGACCATCTTCTAAATTAATACCTTCATATAATTCAGGGTTCATTTCTTCTAAGTGGCGTTCAACAGCTTCACCAAATGACTCGCCATTTACCATAGCAAAGTTCGGAGCAACTAATGTGTTACGGATATCTGTATCAGCAAACTCTTCACCAAAATCTTGAGTCATATAGGTATGCTTATCAAAACCAAACATGATAGCTTGACGGAAAGCTTTATTTAAAACAGCCGCATGTGTATCTTCATGTTGCTTGTCATTTTCTTTGCCGGTCGCTTCATGCTTAATACGGTTTAAGTTAAATTGTAGTAAGAATGATGAACCTGGACGTTGAGCTTGAGTGATATACTCACCAAATTCTTTTTGTACATCTTCATAAATTGGAAGCGTAGGATTTACACCAAATGCTGATGTTGCCCCATCCTTATAGAGTCGATAGAACACTTCTGGGTCGGAGTTATCATTATAGGTATACTGTACTGAATCAATAAATACGTTTTCTAAATCCCAATAAGATTCATTCTTAACATATTCGATTTGGGATTTTGCAGTTAAGTTAGCTAAAACGAATGGTCCGTTATAAAGAATTGAAGCAGGGTCTAATGAACCAAAATCTTCTCCAACAGAATCTAAAAATTCTTGATTGATTGGATATAAAATACCATAAGTTGTTTTTGAGTTGAAATATGGCTCTGGTCTTTCAAGTGTATACTCAAGGGTATAATCATCAACCGCTTTAACTCCGACTTCTTCAAAGTCAGTAATCTTACCGTTGATATAATCATTCAAGCCTTTGATTGAGTATTGAACAATTGGTAACATTTCTGACTGAACCTCTACAGCGTGTTTTAAACCAGTTACGAAGTCATGAGCAGTTGTTTCAGCCACTTCGTTACCGTTGTTATCTACCCACATAACTCCTGGACGGATTTTATAAGTATAGACTAAACCATCCTCAGAAACTTCATGGGATTCAGCAGCTGCAGGAATGTAGTTTCCATATCGATCATTTTCATATAAACTTTCAATAAAGTTTGTTCCGTGGTTCGTGTTAATATCACGCATTGAGAATGTATAGTCTAAAGTAGTAGGGTCAGTTAGATAAGTCGTTTTATATTCTGGAACCAAGTCCCCAACTACATCTGATTGCGCTGAAGCTAACATCGGAACTACTGCGGAACCGAGCGTCAAAGCAGTTACAAAAGAAACAACTACTTTTCTTAACGATTTCTTCATTAATTTTCCTCCTTAAAAATGTACAAAGCGACAAACAATAAAGTTTTTCTGAGTATACTTCCCTCACTTTCAAAAACTGTAATTGCTTACATTTTACCAATTAGTGAAAACGCTGTCAAGCCATTTGATTTTAAAGTTTAAGTCTTGCAGCGATTGTAAGTCAGTTTACTTTGTTTTAGTATGAAATAGAAAGAGCAAAACTAGAACGGTTGATTCTTTCTAATCATTCCTAAGAGGGTGTAGAAAATGTTATCGTTTTCTCACTCCTGTCCTTAATATTAAACAATCTTCCAAACAATTTCCATATTAGTTTGATTAGAATTTGATTTGAAAAGCGCTGCATCTTCTAATAATCTCAACTAAGATTAGCGATGGTTAGCGATTAATCAAACTTTACTATCTATATATTCTCACAAAGCAATAAACTAATAACTATAATTATATAATTTATCAAAATTTAGTTAATAATATACCTATTGGGTTATTACCCCTTCTTTAATTGACGGGTGTAGTTTAGTAAAAAGGCTGATACTATACTACCTATTAACCAAGATAGAATATACATGATTGGGTTGCTTACCCCACCTGCTGCTATCGCAAAAACACCTCCATGAGGAACTAAGCTAACACATTCAAAAGCCATTGAAAGTGCACCGGCTAAACCTGCACCTAAGGCTAGACAAGGAATAACGCGTAAAGGGTCAGCCGCTGCAAAAGGTATTGCTCCCTCGGTAATAAAGCTAGCTCCCATGGCATAATTCACATAGGCCGAAGATCTTTCTTGTTTTGACCACACTTTTGGTTTAATCGTAGCGGCTAAGGCAATAGCCATAGGCGGAACCATTCCACCAACCATTACTGCCGCCATAACATCTGAACCCGCCCCTTGAGCTTGAGTGACTAGAGCTGTTCCTGTAACATAAGCAGCCTTATTAATGGGGCCTCCCATATCAATAGACATCATAGCTGCTACTGCAAATCCTAATACAATGCCCCATTCTCTTGGAATTGATTCAATCGCATTCATTAATCCCGTCATCACCGCACCCATCGGACCATTCACTACAAATAGCATTAGCAGACCTATCATTAGAATACCCAGAACTGGGAATATGAAGATTGCCTTCATACCCTCAAGGGTTTTAGGCATCCACTTGAAGGCAATTTGCAGTCCTCTTATAATAGCGCCTGCTAAGAAACCCGCTATCAGAGCGCCAAGAAAACCGGAGGGTACTAGATTTTCAAAAATGCCTTGTGGTGCATAAGCAGCTAAAACACCAGGATTAGCAAAAATCCCACCCATTAATCCAACTATTAGTCCTGGACGATCTGCAATTGATTGACCGATAAATCCAGATAAAATTGGTAGCATCATGGCAAAAGACATTCCACCAATTGTTTTTAGTATTTGAGCAAATACATTATAGTCTGAACTGCTTGGGTCAGCAGAATTTATACCCCAGAAGAAAGAAAGTGCAATCAAAATCCCACCGGCCACAACGAATGGAAGCATATGAGAAACGCCATTCATTAAATGTTTGTAGAATTGACGACCGATTGATTCTTTCTCACCAGAATCTTCTATCTCATTTACCTTTTCTCCCTTAGCGTGAAAGATAGGAGCGTCGAGACGAACGGCCCTATTTATTAATTCATCGGCCTTATTAATTCCATCTGAAACTTTAGTAATGATAACCGGCTTGCCATCAAATCGATTCATTTCAACCTGTTTATCTGCCGCTACGATAATTGCATCGGCCTTTTTAATATCCCCTTGATTAAGTTTGTTACCGATACCGGCTTGCCCGTTTGTTTCCACTTTAATACTGATCCCAGCTTTTTTAGCTGCTTCTTTTAACTTTTCTTCAGCCATAAAGGTGTGTGCTATCCCTGTTGGACAAGCGGTAACTGCTAAAATATAAGTATCTGATGATTCAGAAATTATATTTTTTTCACTTTTAGCTTGAGCAGTTTCTTTTAAATCTGCTTCTTCAGAAAATAAATCAACCACTTCATGAGCATTCTTAACAGACATCAGTTGATCAATCATTCCTTCTTCCATCAATTTTTTTGACAAGGAAGCAATTGCCTTCAGATGCTCATTTGATGAGTTTTTTGGCATTAAAATCATAAAAATTAAGTGAACATCTTTTTCATCTAAAGCTTGCCAATTAATGCCTGCTTGGGAACGCGCAAAAATAATAATTGGCGTTTTTACCGTTGATGATTGAGCATGCGGCATGGCCACACCGTTACCAACTCCAGTGGTTGAGAGTTGCTCTCTTGCTTGTAGCGATTGAAATAATTCTTTTGGATCCGTTACTCCTCCGACTTGATCGAAATTATTAACAAGACTCTTTAAAGCCTCTGATTTATTACGAACAATCAGATCAAGATCCATCACTTCAATATTTAATAATTCTGACAGCTGCATAACTTTTCCTCCTAAAGTTCTTGTATTTTGATTTTATCCACTAAAGAGTCCATTAACTTTCGCTCAGCTATACCTAAAGAAAAAGCTGTTGCCGCACCAGCAGCCGTTCCCACCTTTAAGGCATTCTTAAACGACTTTGAAGATTGGTATTCAGCCATAAAGCCTGCTAACATCGAATCGCCTGCTCCCACAGAATTAACCAATTTTCCTGGAGCTGACTTGGATCGATAAATTTTACTATCGCTAGTTAACAATATAGCTCCGTCAGCCCCTAGGGATACTAATACATTTTGAGCACCTTGTTGCTGTAAACGTTTGGCATATTTTATGACATCCTTGTCCGTGTGAATAACTGAATTGAAAATATCAGCCAATTCTTGTTGATTGGGTTTAATTAAAAAGGGACGATAGGTTAAGCATGATGTTACTAATTCCCGGTTTGAATCTAATATGAAATTGACCTGGGTTTTTTGGCACAGTTCGCCTATCCTTTCGTAATCTTTCGCTTCCATACCTGGAGCTAAATTCCCTGATAAAAATACGGTATCACCTTTTTTTATTTTTTGCTTTAATTGACTAAAGAACGCCTCATATTGAGGTCTCAATATTTTAGGACCTTTGGCATTTAGTTCTGTTTCTTTCTTACTTTTCAGCTTCACATTGATACGTGTTTGACCATTCACTTCAATAAAATCATGTGCAATCGAATGTTTTTTTAATAAATTGGTTAAATAATTCCCAGTGAACCCACCCATAAATCCCAAGGCACAAGAAGCTATTCCAAACTCTGACAATAATAGTGAGACATTTAAACCCTTACCTCCAATAAGATAGGTTTCTGAATCTATACGATTTAATGCTCCTTCCTTGAAGTCCCTGGTCTCTATAAAATAATCGAGGGCTGGATTAAAGGTTATAGTGTAATTCATAGACTCCCCCCTTAAAAATTTATTAGTTAACGAACAAAATTTTAAAGTTGCTTTAAGTAAGCGTTTCCTGATTAATGTTTACATTATAGAAAAACTTTACCTTTGTTTCAATATTTCATATAAATTTTATTTATAAAGCTAGACAAAAAAGCAACTAGCCTATGCTAGTTGCAAAAAGAATTATTGACAGTGATTCTGACGTAATTGTTGAGCGGCTTTAGACATATTTGTTAATTTGGCTTCGATTATTTCTTCAGGATTTAACGGACGATTGGCAAATGTTGCAAAGCCACAATCCGGATTCAGCCAAATTCTCTCTGGTGGCAAGAACTCTAACGCTTCTTCAGCTAGAGCCATAATTTTTTCAACTGATTCAACCTCATCTGATCGCGGATTAATGACACCTAAGCCTAGTATAATTTTCTCATCTAAAAAGTTATTATAAAATAACTTGGATATTTCACCAGCTCTTGGGGTTGAAAACTCAAGAGCCAACATATCGACAGTTAATTTATTAAAGAAGCTACCTAATTTATCGTACGCTCCCTCTAATAATACACTCTCATCTTTTGTCCAATTTCCTCGACAAACATGGACAGCTGATAAGCAACCTTCCAAACTATTTATTTCATCTAGAACAGGTTGAATAAAAGACTGAGCAAACATTAATTCTTGGTCAACCTTGACCTTTGCAGATAAGGTTCCTCAGTAGAAGGAGGTATCCCCTTGGGCTCTTTGAAAAACTACCTCTGAAAGAATCGGTTCATCAATTTGGATGACGCGCGCCCCATTATCATATAAACGATGAATGGTGTTTTTCAATAATTCAACAACATCTTTACCCAATTGACGTCTACTCGCATAAGCTTGATCACTTACTCCTTCTACCCACATTGATCGGGTTAAAAGGTATGGACTAGGAAGAGTGATTTTATAAGGTTTATTAGTTAAGCTTTTAATTAACTCCTGCTCTTGAGTACATAAATCGGCTTCCAAATCGAGCTTACCGACACAGACTGGACTATTCATTGAGTTATCTGAAGCATCCATCTCTTCTAAGGATTGCACATAATCCTCATTATTTCCAAGCAAGTCATTAATTTCCTCTGTAGAAAAAAGTTCGATACCTTCAACTTTTTCAGCAACATAAGACATAAAATTATCTCTTGAAATTTCTCCACTTACAACTACATCAATGCCCGCACGCTTAAAGAGGTCCATGACCTCTTTAGTTTCGTCATGAACCAGCTGATTGTATTTATCACACTCACCAAAATGTTGACAAGCTTCCTTGGCAGCGAGTAATTGAGGCGACCGTGGCATCGATCCAATTAATGTCGTTGTAAACGGCTTAAAGGTCGTTTCCATTATTTTACCTCACATTCTTTTTTAAGGTTCAATTACTAATTCACTTTCAGTTAAAATATCAACAACTTCACGCATTGTTGTAATTTGACCAACCATAATATACTTTTCTACTTCATAGTACTCAGTGCAAATACCGCATGAAAGAACTTTGGTTCCTTTATCTTCCATTGCTTTCAAATCTTCAATTGAGTCTGAGCCCTTGCAAGCTAACTTAACAGCTTCACCATATAAAAGGATATGCTTTGGCGCTTTATCAGTGTTAGCTAGCGTATTTAAAAAACCTTTCATCAAATTTTCTGTTAGAGGTTTTTCACCTTCACCCATACCAGTACCACGTAGAACGATATCATAAGCTTTTGACATGTGATTAATCTCCTTTTTGTTTATTTATAAACTTAGTATACTCGATAAAATTTTAAATATTAAATTAGATTATTAAATAAATAACCGTCATTTATGAAAAATTTATATATATAATTTTTTTGAACATACTTTCATATAAAAAAGCTATACTAATAGAGAATAACTTTGCAGAAGGAATCTTTATAGGACTGATTACCGTAAAGGTTTAGAAGAAGTGGGTGCCAATACACAATTTTTAACAGAACTTAATCCTGAATACCTTCAACATTATAGTCAGCTTGCTGCCATCTTAGCAAAGCCCTCGGCTCCAGATGCAGTTACTAAAGAGTTAATTATTCTTGCTGTTGCTATTAATCAACGCTGTGAGCCATGTATTGCTGTTCATGTTGATCAATACATAAAAGCAGGAGGAAATTACGAGCAATTATCGGATTTAGACAATATTGCTATTCTTATGGATGGTGATCCAGGTATGGCCTTTGCCGGTAAGGTGTTAGATTGCTTCGATCGGTTTTTAAAATATATTAAAAAGCCAGAGGCATTTGCTCTGGCTTTTTAAGCATAATGAAAATTTATTGAAAAATAGTTTGAACCAATACCATATACAAAACTGTTCCTCCCAAAATGGAAAAGACAGTAGAATGTCGCCATTTATGTAAAACGAATACCAAAAAGCAAGATATTATAGCCGCTATCGTTCGCTGAGAAGTATAGGCAATATCTTTAAATGAATAAATCAATAAGATTGTCATAATGGCATAAGGAAAAACTTGCCCCAAATAAATAATCCAAATAGGAGTTTTCCTTTTGAAAATAATAAAGGGAGTAGCTCTAATAGTGATTGTCACAATGACCATAACGACAATCAACATGATAGAATGAAGGTTAGACATAATCTGGTTGGCCTCCTTTAAGTCTATTTTCAATTAGTAGAAAAGCAATGACAACAAGCATTGACGGCAGCATAAAATTATCTGGTCCAAATATTATGAAAAATATAAACCCAACAGTCATCCCTAAAAGAGCAGGCTTGTGATTATTGGTAGCTTCCCACTGATTGAGAACGACGACAAAAAACAATGCTGTTAGAGCAAAATCAATGCCCTCCGTTGAAAAAGGTAAGAGATTTCCTACTAAACTACCCGCTACACTACCAAGAGTCCAATACATATGATTGAGTACTGTGACATAAAGGGAATACTTCTCACGTTCAATTCCTTCAGGTAAGTGGTCTGTACATACCAAAGAAAAAGTTTCATCCGTAAGGCCATGAATTAAATAGAGTTTGCGCCAACCTTTTATCTTTTTGTATCTTTCCAACTGACTAATACCATAAAATAATAAGCGAAAATTAACCATAAAGGTTAAAATAACTGTAGCAAATAAGCCAGTGGATGAAGAAAGAATGACTGGTGCTAAAAACTGGATAGACCCTGAGTAGACAAAAAAGCTCAAGCATAATGCCCAAATCCAACCAAAGCCTTTAGCCTGCATCATAATACCAAAACCTAAGGCTAGCATGAGATAAACGATACCAATTGGCAATGTCTTTTCAAAGGCATATCTCCAATGTTTTTTATCCATTTTCTAACTCCTTTAACTTAATGACGTAAAGTAGCTTTAATACGCTCAGGCTTAAGCAAGATGTTAAGCGCTGAATGAATATTAGGTGCAATAATATCGGCATTACGAATACTAACAGTGGATAGCCCTTCATTTCCTATAACAGCTATTGATAAAGCAGCTACACTCATCATTTCTCCATCGTTATAGCCATTGCCTATACAGGCACAGCTTTTAGAATCTAATTCTTCAAGCAGTAGTTTCTTGGAGATAGCTGCTTTACTCGAAGGAAAGGTAGCCAGTTCAACTGGAAGTTTTTGACACTGTTGTTTAACAGTTCCATAGGTATCAGCAGTGGCGATAAAAATTTTAACATTTTCTGAAAGACTCGAAAGAAGTTCTTCCACTCCTTCAATTAATTTCCCGTCTTCAGCGATGGTGCCGTTAAAATCAATAATCACATTAGAAATTTTGATCACTCCATTACCTGGAATTTCGTATTTTATCATCTTTATCTCCTTAAACACATCTTTATTTGAGACTGAAACGCAGAGCATTTGTAAGCGTTTTCTCGAATGCTTTTAAAAATAAGATTACGTATTAAAAATACTGAAACGCGCTCACTTATAAGTATACTATTATTTAATCAAATATCTCTTAAATTTGAATGAAAAGTCCCTAAGAAAGTTCTCATATACTTTCACTAGACAAATTAAAACGACCTCTATTAAAAATAGAGGTAGATTTAGTTCTCGATACTCATTTAGTGGTTTTCAATTTTTAAATTGAATAAGTTCGCGTTAAAGCGTATTCGACGACTAAATAAAAAGTGAATAAGCTTATTACAATAATAGCTCCCTTTTTAAGTACAATTTTCACTTCAGGATCCGTTCTATAATAACGCGCTCGACTAACTATCCCTTTCTCTATATTATTTAATTTATTCTCTGGCAATTGTTCCATATAATCTAATTTTGAATCAATATCATCTTCACCCTCATAACCATGTATTTTAGACAGCACAGACACGGTTGAATAATCGTTCTCCTTATAAATAATATAAGAATCATAAATCGGTTTTACTAGTAAATACGCAAGTGTACTGATTATTATAAAAAAGAATAAAGCCCGAATCTTAAAATTTGAAAAATATTTCATTTTTCTCCTCCTTATTGCTACTCTTTCATATTTTCAAACAGCTATTAGAATAAAAAGCCCGATTTACTTATTATAAACTCAAAAAGTAGATATGGAATTATTAACATTGATATAAGAATCCCACCACGTTTCAAAATAATTTGTTCTTTGGAGACCCCATGAAAATAATGAGCCAAATCAATTTTAGCTTCTTGATCATAGGTGAAATTTTTTGACGGTTGCTTATCAATAAACTCTAGTACAGGATCTGATTCCTCTTCTCCGTCATAACCATAAGCCCTAGCAATTAAAGTAACCGTTTCTAAATTATTTTGTCTCTGTTCGTCCATCTGCTGCAAGTATCGATCCACATTTTGATAGGCAAACAAGAAAATTAAGATTGAGATTAAAGCTATTCTTATTCTTGTGTCTTTTAACAATTTCATAAAAGCGCCTCCGAAGCATTTAATGCTATCCTACCAGTTTTGTAAACGTTTTTCCATTAAAATTTTTCTTTCTTATTATCTTTTAATAAAATCATTTTATTTATTAAATTGTTCTGTCATTATTTATTATTTTTTCTAATAAATTTAAAGCTAAACTTGCTAAATCATTGATACAAATGTATTAATAAAGACTATAAATAAATTTTTAAGATTGTTTTTCAATTTGAATAGCGAGGTAAGCTTACGTAAAATAGGGATGTTGAACAATATTTAATGTTACAAACTTATAAGAGAGGATTATCCAATATGTTAATCGACCTACATATGCATGAGAAGACATTTTCACCCGATAGCTTTATGAAAATTGAGCAGATTGTCGAAAGAGCCAAACTAATCGGACTTGATGCCGTTTGTATTACAGACCACGACTCAATTGGTTTCATGACTTTAGTTGAAGAGGCTCAACAACGTCTCGATTTTCCAATCTTTGTGGGGGTGGAATATCTAACTACTGAAGGCGATGTCTTAGCCTATGGAATTGACGAATTGCCTGAGCCGGGCCTATCAGCTCAAGAATTCATTGATTACGTGAATAAAAAAGGTGGAGCTTGTACAGCCGCTCATCCCTATCGTAATAATAACCGAGGCCTTGGTGACCATATTTATAAAGTTAAAGGCCTTCATGCAGTTGAAGTGTTAAATGGCAATTCAACTTTAGAAGAAAATCAACAAGCCTTTATTACAGCCAAAGAACACGGTCTACAATGTGTTGGTGGAAGTGATTCTCATCATTTTGGCCAAGTAGGTGTTTACGCGACATATTTTCCTAACCAGGTTTCAACTATCCATGAACTTGCTCAAGAATTAAAAAAAGGAAACTGTCAACCAGTTATGGTTAAGGGCCATCAAATTATCGAAACAGTCACTGCATAAGCAGAAAAAGAGCTAGCTCAATGTACTGACCCCCTAAAGTTGGACCATGAAATCCAACTTTAGGGGGTCAGTACATTATGCAGATCTTTTTTTGTTAGTTTTTTTATGTATGGCTGGCATGAAAATTTCTCCTCCTCTGTCTTCAAATTAAACGAAAGCCAAAAAGGCTGGACTTAAAAAGAGGGATAAAATAATTGATACAAAAGTTAGTTTAGAAGCCAAAGCGACATCTAAATCGTATTTAGCCGCTAAAATAGGCGTGGTAGCCCCGGCGGGCATGGTCGCCATCACCACACACATACCTGCTATTTGCTCATCTACTTGCAGAAATTTTAAGCTCAGCAAAACGATTAAGGGTATAAGGAGCATTCTAACACCTACAAACCGTATAACCGCTTTCTCAAAAAGAGCCTCCATTTTAACCGAACCAATAATTGAACCGATGGTAATCATGGATAAAGGAGTAACTGTGCGACTCAAACCATCAAAACTATTCATGATAAAGCTTGGTATAGGAATTTGGCTTAAACCCAGCACCAATCCAAAGATAACTGCCAAAATCATTGGGTTTTTTATAAAAGAAAGAAGCGTCTCTTTAAAACTCTTTTCTTGTTTTACTAATAAAGAAATACCAATTGTATAGGTAAAAATGCGGTGAGGTATTAAATAAACGGCGGCTAAAATAGCGCCTAATTCACCAAATAAGGATGTAACGATGGGTAATCCAGCAAAACCGGCACTGTTACAAAGGGTCGCATAATGTAAAATTTTAGCTTGTTTTTCCGGCAAATCCCGAAAAAAGAAGCCGCCGAAAAGGGTTATCGTTGTATAAATAATAGTAGCAATGATTAAAGTTTGAAAGCTTAGCTCAATAATGTTCCAAGTTATATTAAAAAACGACTTAAAAATAAGTGCGGGAACAAGTATCTCAACAATTAATTTAATTAAAGCTGGACGATTCTGATCCGTAATCATTCTTTTTCTATAGGCTAGCACACCTGCTAAGACATAAACAATTAGAACTAATTGGATGCTCAGCATCTCAAAAAAAGTTGCCATTAATGATCCTCCCTATACCTTTTTATTAACCCCCTCATCTTAACATAGTTGGTTTGCAAACTGAATATCTTTCAAACACTTTCAAGGCATCGATCAATGAAAATATTATTTCTTAAGCTTTGCTATAAAACGCTCGATATTCACAACAATTCTTTGATGAGTTGCTTGACCAATTAATTGTTCTTTATCATAAGCTTCCATATCTAAAGTGAATACTCTTCCTTCTCTTTTACATTTTGTAATAATAATCTCAATTTCGCTCATAGTCGAACTCGCTTTTAAATGTTTGACTTCAAGAAAGATACCTACTGTGGTTTCTAAAGTTGTATCTTCAATATTTTTCTGACAAAGCTCATAAGCTGCATTTTCCATATAAGCAATCATCGAAGGTGTCGATAAGACTTCTAAAGCACCTGATCCAATTTTAGCAGCTGAATGTTCATTCTTTACAGAATATTTTTTGGAAAATTTTGCTTTCATTTTTATCCTCCTAAATTATTTTCAGTAAAATTATAGCATACAGATAGGGCTAGTTGTTTTTCCTAAAGAATTAATAGAGGATTCCTGTATTATATTTGCATCCAGCCTCATTTATGGTAATCTTTTAAAGATTCTATTTTTACAAAAATAAGCGAAAGGAGTCCTAAACTATGCCACAAAACTTCTGGCAAAACTTACCCAAACCCTTTTTTGTTTTAGCCCCTATGGAAGATGTAACCGATGTTGCTTTCCGACATGTTATTGCTAAAGCTGGAAGACCTGATGTTTTCTTCACTGAATTTACTAATTCTGAATCCTACTGCCATCCTCTAGGCAAAGAATCCGTACGAGGTCGTTTAATCAAAACTGAAGATGAACAACCCATAGTAGCCCATATATGGGGTGACCGGCCTGAATTCTTTGAACAAATGGCGCATGGAATGGAAGAAGAAGGCTTCGCAGGTGTCGATATTAATATGGGCTGTCCAGCACCTAACGTCTTTAAACATGGTCGTGGGTCTGGTTTAATTTTAAGACCACAACTAGCTGCTCAATTAATCCAAGCCAGTAAAAAAGCAAACCTTCCTATTTCAGTCAAAACGCGTTTAGGCCATCATCAAGTGGAAGAATATAAAGAATGGCTGAAGCATTTATTTGAACAAGGTATTGCCAACCTCTCCATACACTTAAGAACAAAAACAGAAATGTCTAAAGTGCCCGCTCATTGGGAACTAATTGGGGAGATTAAAAATTTGCGTGACCAATACGCCCCACATACCCTCTTAACTGTAAATGGAGATATTGCTGATCGGCAACAAGGAATGGAGTTATACAATACTTATGAGATGGACGGTATTATGATTGGCCGCGGTGTTTTTCAAAATCCATTTGCTTTTGAAAAAGAACCTCGTCATCATTCTGCTAAAGAATTGATTGATCTTTTTCGCTATCATTTGGATCTCTTTGATTATTACGATCTCCACCCTTTCCCTGCTTTAAGAAGGTCTTTTAAAATCTATTTAAGAGAATTCAAAGGAGCACACGAATTAAGAGTCCAACTAATGGAAGCAGAGGATTCCATCCAAGCGCGTGAAATACTCATTGATTTTGAAAAACAACACTTATTATAGAAAACACCTAACTAACAGCTTTTTATAGTTATAAACAGCTTATCATTCCAAACCGACATTAAAAATGTTAAACTAAACTCAAAGGAAGGTGGCTTATATGTCAAAAAAAAAATGGATAGTAATCGCTTTTGCACTTGTTTTAATTGTCGCTTCTAGCTTATCGAAAGTTTATAATGAACCCACTGATATTACCTACAGTGAAAAATGGGCGAATGAAAGACTAAACTCCTTGCTAGGCATTGGACAAGATTATATAGAAGAAATTCGAGAAGATGGCTCTGTAGATCAACGTATTCTAGTTATCCCAATTGAAGGAGTGATTGGAATAGCGTCTCCTACTTATGATCAGCAACTTATTATGGATACCATCGAACAGATTCGAACGGATGAATCTATTAAGGCTGTTTTATTCGAATTAAATACTCCAGGTGGAGGAGTATACGAAACCCGTGAAGCTTATGACTTATTTAAGGAAGTGATTGCCGAAAGAAAGATTCCTGTTTATGCTTCTATGGGGCAAGTAGCCGCATCAGGTGGCTTCTATTATGCCATGTTAGCCGATAAAGTTTATGCTACTCCTGAAACAATCACTGGCTCAATTGGAGTAATTATGTCTGGTTACAATATGAGAGAGCTTTATGACAAAATAGGTGTTGAACCCTATGTTTTTAAATCTGGAAAAATGAAGGATTTAGGCTCGAGTGCACGTAAAATGACTAAGGAAGAAGAGGAAGTATTCCAAGAATATATTGATGAAGCCTTTAATCGTTTCGTTCAAGTGGTTGTCGATGGTCGTGATATGTCAGAAGAACGGGTGCGTGAGCTAGCAGATGGTCGTATTTATACCGCCAAGCAAGCTAAAGAAAACGGCTTGGTTGATGATATTCTATACTATCGTCAAGTAATCGATCTTATTCGCGAAGAAAACGACTTAGCAAATGCTCAAGTTTTTGAAAAAGCAGCCCCTCAAGACCAATTTGCCTCATTCTTCCCTACATTTATGAAATCAGAAGATAATTATGCAAAACAATTTGATCAAGTTCTTAACCGTGTAAAAGAAGAAGTTCTTCCTCAGATTGAGTACCGCTGGGAAGGTGGTAAGTAATATGACATCAGTTAAATTAGATAAAGAAGAACTTAAGACGCTTTTAAATCATTCAAAAGAAGAAAAAAAAGATTCAACTAAAGTTATTGAAGAAGTTCCTCAAGATAGTACAGTCATTATTGAAGAGCAAACGGACCACTCTAAGGACAACAATATAACAAAAAATAACTCGTCTTCTTTAAATTCTAGTCAAGCAAATCATTCCGGACTCAATCCATTCAGCAATCATGCAGCAAGAGAGGAAGCTTTCAAAGAGACTAAGCAGTCTGACATTGATCCTATTCAAATGAAAATTGCTGACCAACAACTGAGAGAAAATGGCTACGACTATCTTCCTAAGGAGGTTTATGCTGGGTTCTGGCTTCGTTTAGCAGCTTATATGGTAGATTACCTATTCATTCTTCTCCTGACTAACCTTATAACGAACATTGTAGGAGAAATGAATAAAGACTTATTGTGGGGTGTTTTACCTATGTTCTTTAACTTAGCTGTATTTTGCCTTTACTTTTTCCTAATGACTTTCGGTCTGAATGGCCAAACACCCGGAAAAATTTTATTTAATTTAAGAGTTGTGCCGATTAATACCCAATCGAATAAATTAAATATATCCACTTTATTAATGCGTGAATTTTTTGGTCGTGTTATTTTCTACTATGTACCATTTATTGCTGTCATCCTTATCTTCACAAGCAAACATCAGCACCCTTTAGATATGCTGACTGATACGACAGTGATTAATGAACGTTATCTAACTGCCTTTGCTAAGTGGAAACTCGTTTAAAACAAATAAAAGGGGCTGTATCATAAGTCCATTTTTGCTATAACCTTTAAAATAAGACCCGAGA
>NZ_JBNUPN010000024.1:0-30215 GCF_050409405.1 Facklamia sp. P13069
CATAAGCATGCCCATTTAGAAGCACCTTGTGTAACATATGTTTGACAACTCTAGACACTCTAGAATGCTCTAAGAATTTTAACTTGATTTATCAAATGAAGTGTGATACACTGTATAAGTTGAGAAAACAAGTAGAAACAAACCGTTTCTCGCCGGACATTAGAAGATGTAGGGCAAATCATTTATGGAGCAGAAAATTCTGTTTTTGTAAATTGATAGAGACGGCACGTATACAAACGGGCTGTTTTTTGTTTTTATTTGTCACTCATAAAAATTATGGAGGTGGACTCATATCGCTAAAGAAGCATTGATTAATGGGCAAATTCGCGCTAAGGAATTGCGCGTCATCGGTGATAATGGAGAACAAATTGGAGTTAAATCGCTACAAGACGCTTTAACGATTGCTGAATCTTTTGATTTGGACCTCGTGCTCGTTTCACCGCAAGCTAATCCGCCAGTTGCACGGATTATGGATTACGGTAAATATCGCTACGAGTTACAGAAAAAAGAAAAAGAACAACGTAAGAATACAAAAGTAGTCAGTGTTAAAGAAGTACGTCTCAGTCCTTCAATTGATGACCATGATTACCAGACGAAATTACGTCAAGCAATCAAGTTCTTGGAAAAAGGCGATAAAGTGAAAGCAAGTATCCGGTTTAGAGGACGGTCAATTACCCATAAGGATTTAGGTTTAGATGTTTTGGAAGACTTTATTGAAGATACAAAAGAAGTTTCGACCGTTGAGTCAAAACCTAAAATGGAAGGCCGTAGTATGTTTACCATACTCGCACCCTCGTCAGAATCATAATACGATTAATAAGTAGGAATATAGGAGGATTATTATGCCAAAACAAAAAACTCACCGCGGTTTAGCAAAACGCGTTAAGAAAACAGGTACAGGTAAATTGAAACGTTCACGTGCATTTACTTCCCACCGTTTCCACGGTAAAACTAAAAAGCAACGTCGTCAACTACGTAAATCAGCTTTAGTTTCTGCTTCAGATATGAAACGTATTAAGCAACAAATTTCAGCTTTATAGGAATAAAGGAGGAAGAAAATCATGGCACGCGTAAAAGGTGGATATGTTACACGTCAACGTCGTAAACGTACATTAAAATTAGCTAAAGGTTATTACGGAGCAAAGTCAAAATTATTTAAGACAGCTAAGCAGCAAGTTATGAAGTCATACATGTATGCTTTTCGTGACCGTCGTCAAACCAAACGTAATTTCCGTCGTTTGTGGATTACACGTATTAATGCAGCAGCTCGTCAAAATGATATGAGTTACTCTGTATTAATGAATGGTTTGAAAAAAGCCGGAATCGAAATTAACCGTAAAATGTTAGCAGATATTGCTATCAATGATGCAGCAGCATTTACTGCTTTGGTTGAGGAAGCCAAAAAAGCATTAGTTTAAAAAATAGACTCTATATCAAATAGGGCTGATGATAAATTAAGGAGACTAAGCAGTTAATATCTGTTTGGTCTCTTTTTCTTTTTCTTCGGATACAAATTGTCTCGCGTTAAAAGATTTTATCTTTAAAATGACAATAGTTTCGGGAGTCATGGACATTGCGCTTAAGCACTTTAAATTTATTGATCACCCCTTAGTTAGTTCAGGATGGTTGAAGGTAATCTCAAGAAAGTTGTTGGGATTCCGAAGGTTCTTCTTAACCTAGATGATAGCCGGGAGGTTGAATTGTCACGGAGTAAGACCTTAAATGCTTTGTGACTAAATTTTTCTAAGGGATAGTGTAGCTTTTGTATCATTTGATAGGTGCTTTTAAACACTTGCTTCTGATTTTATAGGTCATTGTCCCTATTGTCGGTATTGTTCAAAAACAGTCCCCCAATATCTTTTGATTTATTGTAGAGCGCCTGTCTCTATGATGTACTTGATTTATCCAATGAATGTGCAACCGATTTAATTCAGGATTAAGGGATTGAACAACGATATGAAACCGTTCAAAAATAATCAAAGTATTAGGGCTCAATTGGCAAGTTAAGGCAATGTAGACTGTGTATCAGTCAATGAAAATAGTTTTTACCTTATTTTATTCATGATGACTATAACGGTAAAAGTACTTTTTTAGATATTTTAAGTGACATCTTCTACAACATCTATGATTTGATGGGGAATGACATTGCACTAGCAAAGCTTACAGCCCCCTTCACTGTTGGAATTGACTTAAACTTATCAAACAAATCTTTTAAGGGAGGGTAGGTGGCCGTTTATGAGAAACGGAAGCGAAGGCAATTATGACATGATGCACTTATAGATAGATATGTTTGATAAGCAATCATCTTTTTTGAGGGCGTGTGAATTGTTAAACACGCTATTTTTGTTTGGTAGCACTAGAGATGAAACAATGTATCTACAAGGGCTTATTCTGAGCAGGAAAGTGTGGTGATCAAAGCTTGTTTGTTCAGACAAAAACAGACCTTTCCTAAGCCTTATAAGGAGCTAATAATAGGTAAATAGTTAGCCTTTTAATGACAGTCTTTTCCTTATGATAGTAGGAGCAAGGATGAAAAGGGTGAACAGGAGAACTTAAGGCGCAAGAAATATAGTGATTATTTTTGACTTGTGCGACTCAATTATGAGAGAAATTAATGTTTGGGTCTTTAGTATTGAGGACTGTTCTATCTTATTAGTCATGTACAGACTTCTTTCTATATAGTAGAACATGCTTTTAATACATTAAATGTCTGTGTTTTTGTGAATGATCCCTATAATTTATAGAATCATAATATGTTGAAGCCAAAGTCAAGGGAATCTTGATTTTGGTTTTTTGTTTTATATGGAAGTAAACATTTTGAAACATAATTAAATTTAAAAAGAATAGTTTCTTGATACTAATAGAAAAGTTATTTTTCTTTTACGTTCAATTAGTTAAAAGTTAATTAGTAGGAAATTTTCAATCTGAAATTTAACCATAACACTACTACAATTCACAATATTGTGGTAATATGGGATAAAGTCCATGTAATTGTGTAGATTATGAAAGTCCATATAAAGCCCCTTTTACGGCGCGATGTTTTTGCTATAAAACATACCTAGTAGATTTTTATAGAGGCTAAGAACATCTTACATTGAATAATGAAGAGTTTAAAGCATTATTAAATAATCGATAAAGGGGAATGTCTCTAAAACATTTAATAACCATGTTTAAAAAAAGTAATGAATAATTGACAAAAACAATTTATTCAAGCTGATGGTTACAGGTGATTCAAAAGGTGTCAGAGTCAAAGGATATATATGACAATGGCTCAGTTCGATAAGAAAGCGTATTAAATTTGATCAACAAGAGACTGTTAAAACATTGCAGTGTAATTCACACAGGATTATGGGCTTGACTTAATATTATGGGTATAAAGACACTAATGTGAGAGATTTTATGAATTAGAAAGGAGTTATATGAAGAAATTATCAGCAAGGATAAAGTGAGCTTGAGCAAAAGTTAATAAGGAGGCGAATTGTAATGAATAAAAAAATAATGGTTAATTTAGTGTTGACAATGATGCTTGTGTTGAATATCGTTTTCTCACCACAAACGATGTACGCAGTTTCGCAGGTGTTTGATACAGATTCTACTACCATGGTAAAGAATGAAAAAATTGTCGATGGCCAAGTGCTCGAAACTAGGACTAAGAATAAAGCTGGCGAACAAAAAGATGTGGATAATAACATTTTAAAGGATGAATCCCTTCTGGAAGAGATAGGAGATGATAATCTAAACGAAGAGACACAAGTGGATAATTCAAACAACTCAGAAGATGATGCAGAACATCTTCCTCAAAAGAAAACAGAAATCTCAATGGATAAAGCGTCAGAAGGCATCAACAATATTGATCCTCCAATAGATGAAGCGGCTGTAGAGAATGAAATGGTTCCTGAAAACGCTACTTTTAGTGTCCTTCAAGGCAACTGGGTGAAAAATGTTGTTATGACTGTCACCACAACAGACAATAACACATTCATTTTACCTGATGGGGAATCGATAACTTTTACTCCATCAGAATTAAATGCTTTAATACTTGATTATACTCTAGTTAGTCCTCCTAATACGGTAATAAATGCTGGGGACACTTATACTATTGTTTTGCCAGAAATTTTTGAAGGAAGTTCCGCAGCTGTTTCACTTCTGGTGGAAGGTACAGAAGTGGGTACTTATACTGTAACTAATGGGGAAGTTGCCATTCTTTTTAATGATAAGGCTAAGGAATTTGATGATTTAAATATAAACATAAAGATTTCTGGACAGTTCGATACAACACAATTGATTGAAGAAGAAGTTATTGAGGTTGTCATTCCATACGGTGAAGGAGGGTTTTTTACAACAACTATCATTGCTGAGGAAATACCTTATGACGGGGAAGATAAAAAATAGCAGGACAACCCTATATTATTGATGAAAACGGAGAAAAAGTATATAAAGATGTAACTGGACAACCAGTGACAAACCCTACACATATAGATTGGACCGTTCGATTAAATGATAGTATGGCCACCGTTTCAGAGGCTACATATACCGATTATTTTGGTGATGATTTAGAGCTTTTACCAGAAAGTATCTTAGTTGAAAAGCTCATTCGTAATTACGAAAACCAAGTGATAGGCCAAGAAGAAGTAGTGGTTGCACCGTTAATAAGTGATTCGCGCTTTGAAATTGACTTAGGGTCAATTGAAGATGCCTATGATATTAGCTATACGACATTAATTAATCGACCGAATGGGGGAGGAGCTAAAACTATCAGTAATACTGGATTAATTTTCCTAGATGGTTCAGAAACTCCTGTTTCTGATAGTTTTGAGGGAACGTGGTATGAAGATCTACCGACTATTACTAAACAAGGTTCAATCTCAGAGCAAGATCCCTCGATAATTGATTGGGAAGTTACTTATAATTATGGCCAGGAAGATCTTGGGACAGTAATTTTAGAAGATTTAATAAGTGGAGTGGACTCTCAAACGAAGAATATTACAGAAAAAATTAAACTTTTAAAAGATACGATTAAAGTGCGTAAGGTTGTTCCTGATAGTAACGGCAATGTTTTAAACCCAGAAGATTTCACACCAGTTAGTGGAAGCTTTCCTTTAGAACTTAATGCTCAAGGACAAGCCTATTATATTACTTTTTCGACAGAAGTAGAATTGGGTGTTCAGGGGACAGTCACTAATATTATCTCTGATAATCTAGATCCACAAAATAGTGCAACCGACTCGGTTGTTATAAATACTATTCCAACTTTTGGTAAAGCTGGGGAGCAATTGGTAGATGATGAAGGTAAGCCATATATTGAATGGAAAATTACCCTTAATTCGCAAAGAATCAATATGGGTAGCATGACAATTCGAGATGTGTTTGATCAAAGTTTATTAGACTTTAATGTTGCAGATTTATCTTCATATGAATTATACCAAGATGAGATAACAACAGAAAAGTTAATTGATAATAGTAATTACTACATTCGTAATTATACACATAGCGATAATCGAGAAGGATTTGCTCTGACTGTCCAGAATGCAGGACCTCATAAGTATATATTTGTTTATCGAACATATTACACGACAGCAGGACTGCAAGAACCTAATATAGCTAATAATGCTGAACTCGTTTACTTATTCGGTGAGGAAAGTGGACCAGGAATTTCTTTTGATGTTAACTTAGCAGGTCCTAA
Source organism: Facklamia sp. P13069 (assembly GCF_050409405.1). Taxonomy (NCBI): domain Bacteria; kingdom Bacillati; phylum Bacillota; class Bacilli; order Lactobacillales; family Aerococcaceae; genus Facklamia; species Facklamia sp. P13069. The sequence continues at coordinate 5,684 of NZ_JBNUPN010000024.1, forward strand.
AGCAGGAATAAAAAAAGTTGGTTCTTATGTAACTAGCGAAGATAAAACTGAGCAATTTATTGAATGGAAGATTACTTTTAATGAAAGTAATATTAATCTTACTAAACCAATAATTGAAGATAGTTTTAGTAGTGGCAATTATAAGTATGTAAATGATTCTTTTGAATTAACTTCTACAAATGAAGGTGCTTTGGCTTTTGATCCTACTGCATTAATAATGAATCCAAGTCAAGGATTTACCTATCAATTTGGTACTGATACCAATGCTACTTATACTATTAAATATCTTACAACCGTAGATGACGCCAATAACCTCGACCAAATAAATAAAGTTACTTTAGATTGGCAAGGTGGTAAGGAAGAAGCAACAGCTAATGTTTATAAACGTCAAGCAGGTATTAATAAGAAAGCTAACATTGTGATTGATGCTGAAGGTAATAAACACATTAATTGGATTATTAATTTCAATACAAAAAAAGCCGTTTTAGCTAATGTAGTAATCACTGATCAATATTCTCCGTCAACAGCAGACATGTCTAATATTCTTCTATATAGAGACGGAGAGGAAGTTGATCCTAGCCAATACCAGGTCATTGAAGAAAGTCAAGGATCATTTGAACTTATATTAGGAGACATTGATGCAGTTCCGTATACGCTCACATATACAACTAGTCTTTCGTCAGGAGAAGAAGTAAATCTTATTCAAAACAAAGCGTTATTAACTTATACAAACGGGAGTGAGCTAGCCTTTATAAAAGTTCCGAGCCCTGCTTTATCGGTTAACAAAGAAGCAGTGAGCCTAGACAAGACTCCAGATAATCCTGTTATCTCATGGGAAATAACTGCGAATGCGAACACATCAAATCTCATTAACTTAGTAGATCCTGTTTTAACAGACACAATACCAGGCGATCAAGCTTTAATTCAAGATAGCATTAAAGTTTATGATCAAAGTGGCACCCTTATTACCGACAATCTTAATGTGACAATTAACACTGATTCCAATAGTTTCGTCATTCAACTACCAAACGGATCTTATCAATACAAAGTACAATATGACACGGAAATTTTGCAATTCCCATCATTCCATGAAAGTGTTTTGGACAGATATACTAATTCAACTACTTTATCAATGATATACGAAAAAGAAGATGTTGTCGCTAGTGTATCAGATACAGCCTACTTGGATTATTTTGCAAATAACAACAGTGGATTGGTTGCTAAAACAGGGACACAGAACCAATTAACCGAAAACATTGATTGGACAGTTACTGTGAATGAGGAAGGTCTGACAATCAAGAATCCAATAATAGAAGATCAACTTTCGGATAAACATAGTTATCTAACTGATTCATTTAAAGTTAGAGATAGCGCAAATAATCTTTTGAATATTAATGAAGACTATTCAATTTCTTTCGCTGAAGATGACAGAAGTTTCAAGTTGACTTTAAACGATACAATAACGCAAGCTATTACAATTTCTTACTCCACACGATTAAATGATAATTTAATTGGTACTTATCAGGTTACTAATACCATTACATTAAAGGGCGGAGAAGAGAGAAAAATTATTAAAGAAACAGTTACTGAAACAACTGCTCAACAGTATCAATTTGGTGGAGGCGGAACAGGGAGAAAACTTGATTTTAAAATTCTCAAAAAGGCTAAAAGTGGAAAAGCTATACGAGATGTTGGATTTAAGATTGAAAACATAGACATTCATGGAAATGTCGATACGGTAGTATCGGAAGTATTTACAAGCGAGGAAGGTATTTATATTTCAGATAAATTGAGAGCTGGAAAATATATTCTCACTGAGACATCAACTCCTGAAGGTTTTAAAACACTTGCATCATCAATTTATTTTACAATTAACTATTCGGTTGATAATCCACAGTCTTACGAATTACAATTACTTAATTCAAATGGAGAAGTTGCCGAGATACCTAATGTATCAACCAATGGTAATGTAATAACAATCATCAATGAACCCAAAGAGGTTAAGACTCCATTAAAAGCAAAGAAGATTTTAAGAGGTCTAAATTTAGCTGACGGACAGTTTCATTTTGAATTACTAAATGAGGATGGAGAGATTATTTCTCGAGCTAAGAACGATGTTAATGGTAATATAGTGTTTGAAGCGCTTACTTTTGACACAGTAGGTGATTACCAATATATGATACGTGAAAAAATAGATCAACAGGCAGGGGTAACTTATGATACAAATCAATATAATGTATTAATATCAGTCACCTACGATGAACAAGGGCACTTAGCAACTAATATCCAATACGAAACAGATGATCTACCTACCTTTAAAAACTCTTATATGCCTAAAGTTGGAAAACTATCATTATTGGCTGAAAAAAAATTAGAGGGTCTTTCTCTAGAAAAAGACCAGTTTAATTTCCAAGTATTTAATGAAAATGAAGAAGTTGTTGCAACAGGTACGAATGATAGCAATGGAAAAGTTGTTTTCAGTGAATTAACCTTTGATAAAATTGGAGTATATAAGTATAAAATTGGTGAAAAGAAAGATAACCAGCTAGGTATTGCGTATGATCAAACAACCTATGATGTGATCGTTAAGGTAACCGATGACGAGAAGGGTCAATTACAATTGGTTGTAGAATATCCTAACAATAAGGTTCCTGTCTTTACCAATGTATATACTACTCAACCAGGAAAAGCTTCATTAATTGCTAAAAAAGAATTAACAGGTCTTGATTTAATAGCTGGTCAATTCAATTTTGAAGTCCTAAATTCTGATGGTGAAATTATTTCGACAGCATCGAATGATATAGATGGGAAAGTAGCATTTACTGATATATCTTACGAAAATGTTGGAGAATATAATTACACTATTCGTGAAACCCAGGATGATCAAGCAGGTATCACTTATGATGATTCAACATATGATGTTACAATTATAGTAACTGATAATGGAGCAGGACGACTTGTTCATGAAACAGTTTATCCTGATCAAGCTATCCCTGTCTTTAAAAATAGTTACACAGCAGCAAAGGGTGTACTTTCATTAGTCGCAGAGAAAAAATTAGAAGGATTAGACTTAGTAGCGGGTCAATTTAACTTTGAAGTTGTGGATACCAACAATGCAGTCGTAGCAACAGGTACGAATGATAGCAATGGGAAAGTAGTCTTTAGTGAATTATCATTTGATACGGTAGGCGAGTATACGTATACCTTACGTGAAGTGTCAGACAATCAAGCAGGAATTACCTACGATGATTCAGTGCATGAAGTAGTAGTTACAGTAACCGATGATGAAAAAGGTCAGTTACAGATGGATGTAGCCTATCCAAACCAAACAGTTCCTGTCTTTAAAAATAGTTACACAGCAGCAAAGGGTGTACTTTCATTAGTCGCAGAGAAAAAATTAGAAGGATTAGACTTAGTAGCGGGTCAATTTAACTTTGAAGTTGTGGATACCAACAATGCAGTCGTAGCAACAGGTACGAATGATAGCAATGGGAAAGTAGTCTTTAGTGAATTATCATTTGATACGGTAGGCGAGTATACGTATACCTTACGTGAAGTGTCAGACAATCAAGCAGGAATTACCTACGATGATTCAGTGCATGAAGTAATAGTTACCGTAACCGATGATGGGACAGGTTTATTAAGGTTAAGTGTCACCTATCAAAATGATGCAATAGCTGTTTTCAAAAATATTTATACTGAAATTTCAGAAAACCCTAAAGATCCTGAAAAACCTCAGGAACCAGAAAACCCTAAAGATCCTGAAAAACCTCAGGAACCAGAAAACCCTAAAGATCCTGAAAAACCTCAGGAATCAGAAAATCCTAAAGACCCAGAAAAACCAGAAAAACCGAAAAACCCGGATAACCCTAAAAATCAAGAAAACACTAAGGATACTTTACCTATAACCGGTGAAGAAACTACTTATTCATTATTAGCTCTGACAGTTTTGATTATTGGTTTGATGATTTATCTTTTGGGTAAAAAAGGTTTAAGTAAGAAATTTTAGGAATAGATACCCTTAAGACATTTGTAGATTATAATTTACCGAACAAATGAACGTTATGGAATCACTTTTAAGGTAAGTAAAACAGACGAATCGCTTGATTCGTCTGTTTTATTCTTATAAAAGGGTGAATTTTTATGAAAAATAGCCTCCCAAAAGGTCTACTCTGTGAGACTTGAGAGGAAAATTTTATGAGGGAAATAATTGTTGATAGGTAAGTATTATAATAAAAGTCATTCAAAAAACTATTGAAAGAAATAAGCGGTCAATCTCTGAAACGAAAGCCTCTCGACCTCTTATTTCAATAAATTAAAATGGGTAGAACATTTAACAGAGTGATCTAAATGTTGTGAATGTAATAAATCTAGATGATCAATAACGGATTCATAAGTAACATTATCCTCGAGCAAAATCCCTTCATCTTCACGGGTAGAATCAAATATCACAAGACTAGGGGTTGAATGAACACCCATGGCTTTAGCAATTTTAAGGTCATTAAAATATAATTCTCGTGTGAAATCGGAATAGAAATCCTCATAGAACAAATCTGAATCTAAACCATTGCTTGCAGCAAGGTCCATAATTAAGTTTTCGTTCAAAAGAGATAGATCGTGATAAATTTTTTGTTGTAAATCTTTTAAAAAGCATCTGCCTTTACGTTTGCCTTGAAAGTGTGCAGCTTTTACGGCTAAAGCAGCTTTATAAAGTTTACAGTAGAGGTCATTACGGACTGCTAAACTAGGTTGAATAATGCCTAAACGCTGCATAAAGTCATTTAAAATCTCTTCATTATGTATACAAAGAATATTAATGTCAATCTTTGAAGAAATTAATTTACTAGCCTTATTAATCTCTTGCTCGGAATAGTAGCATTTTCGCCCTAAAGGATTGACAAACAAATAAAAGTCAAAATACTTTGCCTGACCATTAAAGTGATAATCAATCATATAATTTTCCACACTATTCCTCCTTCGTATTACTTTTTCTTAGTATAAGCTTATCATAAACATAGTGTAATCTATAATAATACGCCTAGAGTGAAAAACCTCACAAATAAATAGTATGCCGTAAAATGATAGATATTTCAACTAATGAACAGTTATATACGAAAACCCTTTGACTTATGGTAAAATATTTTCTGGATGATATTAATCAATTAGACTGATATGGGTTGAATATTTTGAAAACTTGTAGAGGGCTAGAAAGGGGGAAATCATGGAAAATAAATATGTATATGAAGAACCTTTTGTCGACAATTGGGCATTGTTCTTAGCCCCTTATGGTCAGGCTGTTGAAGAATTGAAGCTAAAATTAAAAAGTATTCGCCAAGAATATATTGATTTGGATAGACACGCACCGATCGAATTCGTTACCGGACGAGTAAAATCACCTGAAAGTATTATGGAAAAAATGGCTGTTAGACAAATCAAAGCCAAAGATTTCCTTTGTGGTGTTCAGGACATAGCTGGGGTTCGAGTGATGTGCCAGTTTGTTGAGGATATCTATGAAGTAGCAGATTTACTATTAAGACGGTCTGATTTTAAAGTCATTATGATTAGGGACTATATTAAAAATCATAAGCCGAGTGGGTATCGTTCTTATCATATGATCTTAGAGTATCCGGTGGAAAGAATTGAAGGAAACATTTCGGTTATTGTGGAAGTACAAATTAGAACTTTAGCGATGAATTTTTGGGCAACCATCGAACATTCGTTAAATTATAAGTATGATGGCAAGTATCCTGTTGAAATATTAGAAAGACTTCAACGAGCTTCTGAGGCTGCCTTTCTACTTGATGAAGAAATGAGTCAGATTCGTGAAGAGATTCATGAAGCAACCAAACTGTTTGACTCGCGTTAAGAGCAAGAGTAGAGTAAGGAGAAACTATGAAAAAGATTGGATTAGTATATAATAAAAAAGCTTTATCAGTTGCCTATGCTCAACGACTTAAAACTAAACTCCATCACTATCAATTAAAAGAGCTCTCTAACGGGGAAACTCCTGACTATGTAATATCAATTGGTGGAGATGGCACACTTTTATCAGCCTTTCACCAGTACCAGGCATTTATCAATCATACTCAATTTATAGGGATTCATACGGGACATTTAGGGTTTTATACGGACTGGTTAGGCGAACAGATGGATCAAGTTTTACAGAGTATTGTTGAAAATGACGCTGAATCCATTTCATATCCCTTACTATCGGTAGCTATTACTCTCGGTAATGGAAAAAAGAGACATGTTCTAGCCCTCAATGAATGCAGTATTCGTTCGCATCGTAAAACAATGGTGTGTGATGTGGAAATAAAAGACCAATTCTTTGAAACATTTCGTGGGGATGGATTGTGTATTGCGACACCAACCGGGTCTACGGGGTTAAACAAATCTTTAGGTGGAGCGGTAATGCATCCACGAATTGAAGCAATACAGATGACAGAGATGGCTTCGGTTAATAATCGTGTTTATCGATCCTTGGCCTCGCCTATTATTTTACCGGCTGATGAATGGCTCACTTTAAAACCAGATCCATCCAATGAATGGATGGATATCACGACTGACCATCTATTTTGGGCGGACCAGACAATTGATACGGTGCGCTTGCAATTGGCTAAGGAGAGAATTCATTTCGCTAGCTTTAAGCATATGCATTATTGGAATCGTGTAGAATCCTCTTTTATCGCTAATCAAGTGAGAAAATAAGTTTAATCAATAAAAGGTGAGGTTTATAATGGAGTTGAAGTGGTTTTATGATCAATCGGAAGAAATAACGATTAAAGAATTTTTAAGACAACAACAGTTACCAAAGGCCTTTTTAAGAAAGGTTAAGCTTGAAGGTCAACTGTTATTGAACCATTTAAAAGTACCTGTTCGTTTTAAAATCCGTAAAGGAGACTGTCTTCATTTATTAGCTCCCATCGAGCGAGGGCATGAAACAGTTCCACCTTCAGATGACCCAATTGAAATCGTCTATGAAGATGATGATCTACTTATTTTAAATAAACAAGTGGGAGTAGTTTCAATTCCTTCTTTAGCAAATCCTTCGAGTTCAATTGCTAATCGAGTGAGAGGTTACTACCAAAAGCAAGGCTACTCGGATCAAGTAATCCATATAGTAACAAGGTTAGATCGTGATACATCAGGCTTAATGTTAATTGCTAAGCATCGATTAGCTCATGCATTGATGGATCGTCAAGTAAGAGCAGGTCAAGTGGTTAAATATTACCATGCTCTAAGCAGTCGCAGCCAATGGTCAGACCATGGTATAATTGAAGCACCTATTGCACGTACGGAGTCTTCAATTATAACCCGGCGTGTTCATGAAAGTGGAAAATATGCCAAGACCGAATATTGGTGTCAGCAAACTTATCCTAATGGAGCGCACTTAAGAATAAGGCTTCATACAGGACGAACACATCAAATTCGGGTACACTTAATGCATATGGGAGGTCCTTTAATTGGCGATGATTTATATGGAGGTCCTTTGACCGAAACGATCAGACGTCAAGCGCTTCACTGTGGCCAATTGGAGTTTAACCACCCCATGACTCAACAGCCCTTACATTTTGAGATGAATCTACCAGAAGATATGCAAGATTGGATTCAAGCCCAGCAAGTTAACTAAGAGAGGAATAGCAATGGAAGTATTTGAAAGAAGTTTTGAAGAAAGCGTCGCTAGTTTCAAAGCTATGCTGCAAAACAACCGTATGACACGCTTTCGTACTGAGTTTTTAGCGTTACATAATTATGATCAAGCCAAAATTTTTACTGAGTTTGTCAGTTCTGAGCGAAAAACAGTCTATCAATATCTTGCTCCCAGTGAACTCGCTGATGTTTTTGATGCCTTTGAATCAGATATTCTTCACTTGAGTGAAGAGTATTTCCTAGAGATGGAAAATGCCTATGCAGCTATTGTTTTAGGTGAAATGTACGCGGATAATGCGGTGGATATTTTAAATAATATTGATAATAAAGAAAAAGTAAATACGTACATGCATTTAATGCCTAATAGGTCTGCCCGTGAAATATCTCGTTTGATAAACTATATTGACGAAACAGCAGGATCCATCATGACGACTGAGTTTGTAACTGTCAAGGAAGAATATACAGTTAAACAAGCCTATGAACACTTAAAAACGGCAGCCGCTCAAGCAGAAACTATCTATTATGTGTATGTGATTGATGAAGATAGACGACTAAAGGGTGTTTTATCTTTAAGAGATCTCATTGTTCATGATGATCAAACCTTAATCTCAGAAATCCTTAATCCTCGTTTAATAACAGTTGAAGTAAATGATGATCAAGTAGAGGTAGCAAAAATGGTACAAGATTACGATTTATTGGCCCTACCAGTTGTAGGCTTTGATCGTGAATTACTTGGTATTATAACGGTAGATGATGTTTTAGACGTTATTCAAGAAGAAGCAGACAGTGACTACTCAGGTTTGGCTGCGGTTGATGTTAATGAAATTCATACTACTCCATTTAAGGCTTCTAAAAGTCGCTTGCCTTGGTTAGTTACACTGCTATTTATGGGGATGGGGACAGCCACTCTAATTTCTCAGTTTGAAGGTTTGATATCCTCAGTACCTGTTTTATCTAGCTTTGTTACATTAATAACCGGTACAGCAGGTAACGCTGGAACTCAATCTTTAGCGGTTGCTGTTCGCAAGCTTACTAATAAATCAGAAGATGATAAATTTTTTGATTCTTTTAGTTTTGAATTACTAACAGGAGTAGTCACAGGATTGGTAGTTGGGTTAACCATAGCCCTAGTGGCAGGCTTTTGGAAAGGAAACCTCTTTTTGGGTATGATCATAGGGATTGCTATGGCTTGTGCAATCGTGGTGGCTAATATTGCCGGTGCTTTGATTCCTAAACTCATGATGAAGATAGGCTTTGACCCCGCTGTGGCTAGTGGTCCATTTATCTCAACTTTAAGTGACTTAACTTCAGTCTTCATTTATTTTACAATTGCCCGAGTTTTTTTAACCTATTTACCTTAATGATAAGAAAAGCCTCTAGCTATAGACACCCACTTGTTTTAGAATTTCAATTTTCAAACTCTGGTCCAAGTATAAAAATCTAAAGGATTGTTATTTTTTCATAATTTGCTTTTGAATTTAAGGCTAATTGTTGTATAGTAGAATCAAGTGATTACAATGATTTATCTTTTAAGATGGATCAATATAAAGGAGAGAACAGAATGGTAGAATTGAACTATCAATTATCAGAATCAGATCGTGCACGTTTAGAACGTGTGAAAGAATTAACCGAGATTCCTTCACCAACTGGTTATACTGGTGAAATTGTGTCGCATTTAATGAAAAAATTTGACCAGGATAAAGTGGAGTATACTAAGACACCAAAAGGAGGTTTACTAGTAACTTTAGAAGGAAAAAATAAAGAACGTCAGCGTTTTATTACAGCTCACGTGGATACTTTAGGAGCGATGGTTCGTGCGGTAAAAGCTGATGGTCGTTTGAAATTAGATCTAATCGGTGGGTTTGTTTACAATTCGCTAGAAGGAGTATATTGCAAAATCCATTCTGCAAAAACAGGTAGAACTTTTGATGGAACGATTTTAATGCATCAGACTTCTGTTCACGTTTACCGTAACGCAGGGTCATTAGAACGTAATCAAGACAATATGGAAGTTCGTTTAGACCACCCTGTTTTTAACCCAGAAGATGTAGCAGAATTAGGTATCGAAGTAGGAGATTTTATTTCTTTCCATCCACGTGCAGAAATTACTGACTCCGGTTATTTAAAATCACGCCACTTAGATGATAAAGTGAGTGTTTCCCTTTTATTAGAAGCTATTGAAGCAATTAAAGCTGGAGAACTTAAATTAGCACATACTACTCATTTCTATATTTCTAATAACGAAGAAATTGGCTACGGTGGAAACTCTAACATTGCTCCAGAAGTTGAAGAATATATTGCTGTCGATATGGGAGCATTAGGAGATGATCAAACTTCAGATGAGTATACAGTGTCTATCTGTGCTAAAGATGCTTCTGGCCCTTATCATGTTGGCTTACGTAATCAATTAGTTGGATTATGTGATGAAAATAAGATTCCTTATAAAGTAGATATCTATCCATACTATGGTTCAGATGCTTCTGCAGCTATGCGTGCCGGAGCAGATGTACGTCACGGATTGTTTGGTGCTGGAATTGATGCTAGTCATGCCTTTGAAAGAACACACATCACCTCAGTAATTGCCACATATGACTTAATTCATAAATACTTAGAAGCAGAGATGGTAGATTAATCGTTTTTAGGTAATAGACCTAGTCATTTCTTATAGATGAGAAATGACAGGTCTTTTTTTGTTGACGAATTGTCCAATCAAATGCAACACCGATAGTAAGAAACTAAAAAGTTCTTCTTTAGGTGGTTTATATTTTATACCTTTCCTTGGTCTATTTTTCATTAACTCTAGGTTATTGTGTAAACCATCTTTACTTACTTTTGACATTAAATAAGGGATATCGCAATAGGACCTATTCAAAACAAGTATTTTTTGTTAAAATTAGTTGATGGAAAAGAAAGTTATGAGGTGACTAAATGGACCGTATCAGCGAAGTGTCTGTTAATCTATTTGGCTATAATCGCAAACAAGTTAACCAATTAGTTGAATATAAAGATGAAAAAATTAAATCTTTAGAAAGAGACGTTGCTAATTTAAACCAGAAAGTACAAGCTCTAGAAGAGAAAGTGGTTTATTTCCAGTCGATTGAAGCCGCTCTAAAAGATGGTTTAGTGGACGCACGAAAGACAGGAAATGAAATTATTGCCGATTCAGAAGCAGAAGCAGAAAAGCTAATAAATCGTACTAATGAGCAAGTGGCCCAATACAAAGAAAACTTTGCATATTATAGTAAGGAACTAGCCAATACAGGAACAGATTTAAAAGATCAATTAAAAATGATGCAATCACAAATGCTAGATATGATTTCAGACTATGAAAAATTTGTTTCATCAACTAATTTTGATGAGGTTTTTCCTAGCAAGCAAGTGGATCGTTTTAGGAATCAGATTGAAGATTATGAGCAAGATGACTTACAACCAAACAGTCATCGAAAGAATCTTTCGGCAGAAAAACAATTATCAGATAAAGAAAAAGAGGAATTACAACGTTTAATTCAAGATGTTATAAATAATGAAGAAACGGCAGAAAAGACAAATGACAAAAAATTGGTTGATTTTAAGAAAGCTCATGGTTAACTAAATGATAAAAAAGGGCTGGGGGTAAACCCAGCTTTTCTTGTCTTTAAGTTATCAACAGAAATGAGGAGAAATAATGGTTAAAAATATAACAAAAGAAGTGGAGCGTCGTCGAACTTTTGCAATCATTTCCCATCCCGATGCTGGAAAAACAACTATCACCGAGCAACTTTTATTATTTTCTGGAGCTATACGTGAAGCGGGAACGGTAAAAGCTAAGGGAAAAAAATCAAATAAATTCGCTAAATCAGATTGGATGGAAATTGAAAAGCAAAGAGGTATATCAGTCACGTCTTCTGTCATGCAAGTGGATTATGATGGCTATCAAGTTAATATTCTTGATACTCCAGGTCACGAAGATTTTTCGGAAGATACCTACCGTACTTTAATGGCAGTCGATGCTGCTGTTATGGTGGTCGATTCTGGTAAGGGAATTGAGCCTCAAACTAAGAAATTATTTGAGGTCGTCTCAAAGCGTGGAATTCCTATCTTTACATTTATGAATAAACTAGACCGCGATGGACGCGAGCCAATGGATTTAGTAGCGGAATTAGAAGAAGTCTTAGGAATTAATGCCTATCCAATGAATTGGCCAATGGGTATGGGTAAAACATTACTAGGTCTATATGATTTATACAATCAGCGCGTGGAAATTCGTCAATCAGACGATGAAGATTATTTTATAGCACTGGATGAAGAAGGACATGCCCAAGGAGACCACGATTTTAAATCATCATCTATTTATAGTCAAGCAATTGATGATGCACAACTTTTACATGAAGCGGGTAATAGTTTTGATCGCCAGGCTATTTCACGAGGAAAATTAACGCCCGTCTTTTTTGGGTCCGCTTTAACGGGTTTTGGCGTACAAACTTTCTTGGATGCCTTTGTCGATTTGTCTCATCAGCCGGCGCCGGCTTTAACAGTTGACGAAGAATATATCCAGCCAACAGATGAGCGTTTTACAGGCTTTGTTTTTAAAATCCAAGCTAATATGAACCCAGCACACCGTGACCGCATTGCCTTTGTAAGGATTGTTTCTGGCCGTTTTGAAAAGGGAATGACAGTTACTTTAAACCGAACCGGCAAAACCATTCGAATGGCACATACTACCCAGTTCATGGCCGACAGTCGAGCAGAAGTCCAAGATGCTTTTGCAGGCGATATTATTGGCTTATATGATACGGGGAATTTTCAAATAGGTGATACCATCTATGCAGGTAACCAAGCCGTCCAATTTGAAGATCTACCACAATTTACGCCGGAGATTTTTATGAAAGTAGCGCCAAAGAATGTAATGAAGCAAAAATCTTTCCATAAAGGAATTGAACAACTTGTGCAAGAAGGAGCCATTCAATTATATAAGACCTATCATACAGAAGAGTATATACTAGGAGCGGTCGGACAACTGCAGTTTGAAGTTTTTCAATATCGTTTATTAAACGAATATAATGCAGAAGTTGAAATGACACCAATGGGGTCAAAAATTGCACGTTGGATTGATGATGAGGACTTAGATCCTAAGATGTCTTCCTCACGAAACCTTCTGGCAAAAGATCGTTTCGGCCAAGCTGTTTTCCTTTTTGAAAATCAGTTTGCTGAAAATTGGTTTAAAGACAAACACCCTGATGTTAAACTTAAACAGTTGATGTAAATCTCTTATTAAGGGTTACTGGTATTTAATAAGTAAATAATCTTAGCTTTTAATTTTGGTTTTGTGTATAATAATGATAGCGTTTGCCTGGGTTTTTATTTGCCTAGAATGAATAGCTATTCAGCGCATAGCTTAATATTAGAAATAATGTCTTTAAGGAGATGAACATATGGAAAAGAAAGAATTTCACGTAGTTGCTGAGACTGGGATTCACGCAAGACCTGCAACTTTATTAGTGCAAGCAGCTAGTAAGTTTTCATCAGATATTAACTTAGAATATAAAGGTAAATCAGTAAATTTGAAATCAATTATGGGAGTGATGTCTCTTGGCGTAGGACAAGGAGCTGACGTTACAATTACAGCTGAAGGTTCTGACGAAAAAGAAGCTATTGAAACGGTAACAGAGACCATGAAGAAAGAGGGCTTATCTGAATAATGACTAATAAACTAACCGGTATTGCGGCTAGTGATGGGATTGCAATTGCACCTGTTTATTTATTAGTGGATCCCGACTTAAGTTTTGACAAAAAGTCAATTGAAGATAGTGAACAGGAACTTATGCGTTTGTCTGTCGCTGTTGACCAAGCAAAAGCGGAACTTGAAAATATTCGCCAATTAGCTGCTGACCAATTAGGTGAAGAAGAGGCAAAAGTTTTTGATGCACATCTTTTAGTTTTATCAGATCCAGAATTCCTAGCCCAAGTAAAAACTTTGATTGAAGAAGATAAGATGAATGCAGAGGCTAGTCTTGAACAAGTTGCAGATATGTTTATTGCTACATTTGAAGCGATGGAAGACAATCCTTACATGCAAGAACGTGCAGCAGATATCCGTGACGTGAAACAACGACTTTTAGCTGCTTTATTAGGAGTGGAATTACCGACTCCAGCTACTATTGACCATGAAGTAATTGTGGTGGCTAGAGACTTAACGCCAAGCGACACTGCGCAATTGAATAAAAAATATGTGAAAGCCTTCGTCACAGAGATTGGCGGAAGAACATCTCACTCTGCTATCATGGCAAGGTCGTTAGAGATACCTGCCGTTGTTGGGATTGAAGGTGTTTCTCAAGCGGTTAAACAGGGAGAAAACTTAATCGTAGATGCCTTAGAAGGTCAAATTATCCTGCAAGCAAACGAGGAAGAACTAAAAGAGTATCAGCATAAAGGCGACCAATTTAAACAAGACCAAGAAGAATTAAAAAAATTGGTAGCATCGCCATCCATAACTAGTGATGGTAAAACAGTAGAAATTGCTGCCAATATTGGAACCCCTAAGGATGTTGAGGGAGCTATTGATAATGGAGCAGATGGAGTAGGCTTGTATCGAACAGAATTCCTTTACATGAATGCTTCTGATTTTCCTAGTGAAGATGACCAATATCGCGCTTATCGTCAAGTGCTTGAAGCTGTTGATGGTAAAGGGGTGGTCGTTCGAACCATGGATATAGGTGGCGATAAGCATTTGCCATATATGAAGTTGCCACAAGAAATGAACCCGTTTTTAGGTTACCGTGCTATTCGTATTTCTATAGATAAGCCAGAGATGTTCAAAACACAATTGAAAGCATTACTGAGAGCATCGGTTCATGGTGATTTGAAAATCATGTTTCCTATGATTGCTACAATTTCAGAGTTTCGCCAGGCTAAATCTTTATTAGAAGAGGTTAAAAAAGAACTTCAACAAGCGCAGGTTGAATATTCAGATTCTATCGAAGTTGGAATAATGATTGAAATTCCAGCTGCTGCTGTTTTAGCGGACCAATTTGCAAAGGAAGTAGACTTCTTCTCAATTGGTACAAATGATTTAATCCAATATTCAATGGCTGCTGATCGAATGAATGAGCGAGTTTCTTATCTTTATCAACCCTATAATCCTTCTATTTTGAGATTAGTCAAATTTGTAATTGATGCAGCTCACCAAGAAGGTAAATGGGTTGGTATGTGCGGTGAAATGGCTGGTGACCAAATGGCGGTACCTATTCTACTAGGTATGGGATTAGATGAGTTTTCAATGTCTGCTTCGTCAATCTTAAGAACACGTCAGTTAATTTCACGCTTAGATAGTAAAAAGATGCAAGAATTAGCTGATCGCGTGATCAAGGAATGTAATTCATCTGAAGCAGTAGAAGAGCTTGTTAATCAATATTTAGCCTAAAGTGTATTTCATAAATAGTTAAGACCCTAGGAATAGTTTGTCGCCATTTAAGCATAGCCATATGTTTGTGGAACAAATCGTTTCTAGTGTCTTTTTTTTACAAAAAACACTGTTGTTAAGGTAGTAAAATATTTACTATAATAGATGAGAATAGAAATAAGCTCTAGGAAGGAAGCATTATGAAGATAGGCATGTTTACGGATACCTACTTTCCTCAATTAAGTGGTGTATCAACTTCAATCAAATTATTAACAAAAGAATTGCGAGCTAGAGGACATGAGGTAGTTATCTTCACTACTACTGATCCGAATGCAGAAGCAGAGCCAGATGTTGTTAGGATTTCAAGTGTTCCCTTTTTAAGTTTTTCTGATCGAAGAATTGCATATCGGGGATTCGATCGCTGTTTGAAAATAGCGCGTTCCATGAACTTAGACCTTATTCATACGCACACCGAGTTTAGTATGGGTTTAGCTGGTAAGTATGTTGCTAGCCGTTTGAAGATTCCTAATATACATACTTATCATACAATGTATGAAAATTATACCCACTATATTTTAGATGGGCTCTTAGTTCAAGCCAATCATGTAAGAGTTATTTCACGTCAGTATTGTAACCAATCAAATGCAGTCATTGCGCCCAGTCAATTAACTAAAGATACTTTAGAATCTTATGGTGTTCATGTTCCTATACAGATAATAGCTACTGGAGTAAACATTCCAAATTTTAAACCAGAAGAAGCTAAAACTTTGCGGAAGACTTTAGGTTTTAATAGTAAAGACCGTGTATTATTATCTTTATCACGTTTATCTAAAGAAAAAAATATAATTGAAGTCTTATATTCTTATTGTGAATTGAAGCAAAAGGATCCAAATCTAAAATTAGTGATTGCTGGGGATGGACCAGAAAGAGATAGTCTAGAACAATTTAGTCGTAAACATGATTTAGATGTGCGCTTTGTCGGATTTGTCGATCATGATGAAGTTTGGCGTTATTACCAAATGGCTGATTTATATGTAAATGCCTCAGAGTCGGAATCGCAAGGGTTGACTTATCTAGAAGCAATTGTTAACCGCTGTCCAATCATTGCTAAGAGTAATGATTACCTCAAGACTGTGATGCAAGAAGAGGCTTTTGGCGCCTTATTTGATGAAAATTACACACTTAATCAAGCAATTAGAGACTTTTTGGAGAAAAAAGACTCAAAACAAGTTGATCCAATTGATACAGATAACTTATATGAAATATCAGTAGAAAAGTTTACGGATCAAGTTTTAACCTTTTACAAGCAAGTATGTGAGCGATATATTGAAGAAGAAACTGGCCTTTTTGATCGTGTCTTTAGTAAAGTAAAAAATGTTATTCGTGAAATTGTAATAGGAGGAAAAATATAGTGGATCAAACACTCAAAGTAGGTTTTATCGGACTAGGTGTTATGGGACAATCAATGGCTAGACACATATTAAGAGCTGGTTATCCGCTTTATGTTTATAATCGAACGAGGTCTAAAGCCAATCAATTGGTTGAAGAAGGGGCTATTTGGCAAGCTTCACCTGAAGAAGTTGCTCAGGCATGTGACTTAGTCTTAACAATAGTTGGCTATCCTGAAGATGTTGAAGCGGTATACCTAGGTGAAAAGGGCTTGTTTAAGGGTGCTCACTCAGGTCAGGTTTTTATTGATTTAACCACCTCTAGACCAAGTTTGGCTCAGGAACTCACTAAAAAAGGACAAGCTTTGGGTGTTACTGTTTTAGATGCACCTGTTTCTGGTGGAGATTTAGGAGCAAAAGCAGGACGCCTAACAGCTATGGTTGGAGGAGATGCAGCAACTTTAGATCAAGTTCGTCCTATTCTTGAAACATTTAGTGCAAGTATTCAACTCCATGGTTCTGCAGGTTCTGGCCAACATGCTAAGGCAAGTAATCAGATTATGATTGCTGGGACAATGACCGGCATGGTCGAAACATTAAGGTATGCTAAAGCAAATGGGTTAGACTTAGAAAAAGTTATTGCAACCTTGACTGGTGGAGCTGCTAATAACTGGTCATTGTCCAATTATGGCCCTCGTATTTTAAAATCAGACTATTCACCTGGATTTTTTGTTAAGCACTATATCAAGGATTTAGGTATTGCTTTAGAAGAAGCTGAAAAAGCCAATTTAAATTTACCAGGTACAAAACTTGCCTATGATTTATACCAAGAATTAGCAAAAGAAGGTCATGAAAATGATGGTACTCAAGCTTTGATTAAGCTTTGGTGGGATCAAGCTTAATAGTCCTCCTCACTCTAAGTTGGGAAGCAACTTAAAATTTATTTCTTGCAATTTTATCTCAGTTTGTTAGTATACCTTGTATAAAATAAATTATCTTCTTAGTGAAGAATGGAGGAAATCATGAAAGCATCTGTACTTACTGGAATTATTCAACGACTAGAAACAATGACTAAGGCAAAAGATGAAGTTGAAATTCGTCGATTTGAATTGGATGGGATTGAAAAATGCCAAGTGACTTATTTACCAAATGATGATGCTTTTGAAATGACAGAATCAGAAACGGGAACTGTTTTCCGCTTTGACAACATTGATCTAGTAGCCATTGAAATATTTGATCTGTTGGGTTAATACAAACAAAAAGAGGTCTGAGGATAATCGAAATCCTAGACCTCTTTTTATTTATCATAAACATATAATCTTTTCATCAGTTAAAATCCTAAGCAAGATAATTATAAATATTAGAGCCAGTGAATCATGAGTATAAGAATACAAGAATGTGCTATAATGACTTTAAGTAAAAAAAGAAATAAGTTAATGAAGATAATAAAAAAGTATAGGAGGAATCATGAGAAAATTGATTCAACCCACTTGGTGTCTTAATTCAGTTTATCGTCTTAAGCCATCTGATCTAATCAACCAGCAAATTAAAGGCCTAATAGTAGATCTTGATAATACACTCTTGGCATGGAATTGCCTAGATCATACCCAAGAATTAGCAATATGGGCAAAGAGTATGCAAGATGCAGGTATAAAATTATTTGTTTTATCCAACAATCATCCCGAACGAGTACATAGGGTGGCGGATCCTTTAAAATTACCTTATCTCGGTCACGCCTTAAAACCGCTCAGACGTAGTTTTCGCTTAGCAATGAAAAGAATGCAAGTTAAGCCGGAGCATGTCTTAGTGGTCGGTGACCAGATAATGACCGATGTAATAGGAGCTAAGAGTTTAGGTTTGAAAGTACTTTTAGTTAAACCTATTGTCAATAATGATAATATTTACACCCTGGTCAATCGCACTTTAGAAAAAATGGCACTGAAATGGATTGGGATTGACCGACATGGAGACTGGGGGGACCAACTTGAAAGACCAAACTAATTTACAAGAAAACTATCAATGCATTGGATGTGGGGCTGAAATTCAAAGTGAAGATCCTAATAAGATGGGGTATTTATTGGCTTCTATCTTGGAGAAGAAAAAAATAGAAGGCGATTTTTATTGTCAGCGCTGTTTCAGACTGCGTCATTATAATGAGCTACAGGATGTGCAAATTTCAGACGATATATTTCTGGATCGCCTTTCTTCCATTTCAGAAGACGATGCTTTTGTAGTGAATGTTATTGATATATTTGATGTTGAAGGAAGTATGTTATCTGGCTTAAATCGTTTTATTGGCAAGCAACCCTTTGTTTTAGTCGCTAATAAAGTAGACTTATTACCAAAATCAGTCAAACAAAATCGAATCGTTCATTGGTTGAAACAGCGTTTCTTTGAAAATAGTTTAAAACCAGACGAAGTGTTTTTGCTGTCAGCCAATAATCCAGCTAGCTTACAAGCTCTAATTGATCGGATTGACCGCGAGGTAAGACAACGTAATGTTTACATAGTGGGAGTTACTAATGTTGGAAAATCTACCTTAATTAACCAACTACTGAGACATTATGGTGGAGACAAAGAAATAATCACAACCTCTGATCATCCGGGCACCACACTCGATACGATTCGTATACCATTAACAGAAACAACGGGTATCATTGATACTCCGGGAATTATCAAGGAAAACCAACTGGCTCATTACTTAGATCGTCAGGGAATGAAAAAACTATTACCCAATAAAGCAATTAAGCCTAGAACTTTTCAGTTAAATGCTGGTCAAACACTCTTTTTAGCTGGAGCAGGTAGAGTTGATTTTATAGCAGGAGAAAGGGCAGCCTTTACTTTTTATGTCTCCAATGAGACATATATTCACCGGACTAAAACGGATAAGGCAGATGACTTTTACCTTGAGCACAAAGGACAACTCTTAAGTCCTCCATATCTCAATCAAGCAGTTAATTTTCCTGAACTACAAGGAAGGGATTATCAATTAAAACCCAATCAAGATTTAGCGATTGCTGGACTAGGATGGTTAACAGTTAATGAACCTGTTCAAGTAAGACTATGGGCTCCAAAAGCTGTCCAAGTTACACAAAGAGAAAGTATGATTTAGGTTAAACAGATCTAGTTAGAAAAGGAGTCAATATGACCGTATTAAATAAAAAACAAATTAAGTTTCTTAGAAAAAAAGCGCAAAAAGAAAAAGCAATTTTTCAAATCGGAAAATTAGGAATTACAGAAGTCTTTATTCAACAAGTGGATGATGCCATTGAAAAAAGAGAATTAATTAAATTTAATATTCTGCAAAATTCTGATGAAGAAATTGATCAAGCGGCTGAACAAATTGCTCAAGCAATTAATGCAGTAATTGTTCAAACCGTTGGACATACAGCTGTTCTATATCGCCCTTCTCACAAAGAAAAATATCAAAGAATAAGTGAAGAAATAGCCACTATTCAATAGCAACAGAAAGGAGACCTCCATGCGGACGATCGTCAGTGAACAAACTATTTTGAGGCTTGAGCGAGAATATGCCTCGATCACCTTAGGACAAATAGCGGATTTAACAACCGACCGTGATCGCCAACGCATCGGTATTTTAGGAGGGACTTTTAATCCGCCTCATTTAGGTCATTTAATGATGGCTGAACAAGTAGGAAAACAATTAGATTTAGATGAAGTTTGGTTTATGCCAACCGCAAAGCCACCTCATGCGCCGGGGAAGCAGACCATTGCTTCTCAACACCGGCTGCAAATGGTTCAAAGAGCGATCGAAGGTAATCCTTTGTTTAAACTCCAAGCCTACGAAGTTAATCGTGGTGGGAAAAATTATACCATTGATACTATGAGGCATTTCGTGAAAGCTTACCCTGAGTGCGACTTTTACTTTATCATTGGGAGTGACTCAGCTAATGAACTAGAGACTTGGCGTGACATTAGTGAATTGGCTTCAATGGTTCAATTTGTGGGTGTGCGACGTCCAGGCGAAGAAATTTATGGGGGGCAATATCCAATCATCTGGGTAGACAGTCCTTTGGTAGAGCTTTCTTCAACGGAAATTCGTCTAAGAGTCTACTTGGAACAATCCATTCGTTATCAAGTTCCTGATGCGGTGATAGACTACATTAACCGCCACGACCTATATCGACGTTTGGATTGATGAAAGAAGGAGTTTTTATGACAGAAGAACTTATTTACCAACAAGACTTTATTAATATGAGCCGTCAAGAGTTGATTAATCAATTAGAAAAGCGTTTATCAAAAAGACGGTTTGATCATGTAATGGGGGTTGAAAAAAAAGCGCTTGAGTTAGCGAAGCTTTATGAAGAAGATATCGAAAAAGCATCAATCGTTGCTTTAATGCATGACTATGCCAAAGAAATTGAATCCGAGGCAATGTTAAATTTAGCTCAAGCATTTTGGTCAGACGAGCGGCTTGAAGACGCAACAGAAGGAATCTGGCATGGTTTTGCTGCTGCACAAATATTGAAAACGGATCTAGCATGTCAAGATGATGAAATTATTCAAGCGGTAGCTGCTCATACTACGGGCTGGCACCAAATGTCAAAACTTGCAAAAATACTTTATATCGCAGACTATACAGAAGAAGGACGTAATTTTAAAGGAGTCAATAAGGTTAGAAAACTAAGTCAAATTGATTTAGATAAGGCTTGTTTTTTGAAGATGCGTATGACAGTAAAGCACTTGATGAAAAGGCAAGAATATCTTTTCCCCTTACAAATTGAAGTCTATAATAGTTGGATTAAAAATTATAAAGCAAATAAAGCTATTTAGGAGGAATTATGACATTATCAAGTAAAGAAAAATTAGAAGTAATTGTAAAAGCGGCGGACGATCGGATGGGCCAAGATATTATGGCTTTAGATGTAAGTCAAATGACACCCTTGGCAGAATATTTTGTAATCATGCACGCCAAGAATGAACGTCAACTTAATGCGATTGTGGACGAAATCATTGAAAAATGTCATCAAGCGAATATAAATATCAAGGGTTCTGAAGGAAAAGATGGCGGACGCTGGATTTTAATTGATATTTATGAAATCGTTGTTCATGTCTTTCATTATGAAGAGCGTAGCCATTATAATTTAGAAAAAATCTGGCGAGATGCGCCATTAGTGGACATTTCTGCATGGGTGAATCCTTAATGAGTTTTACCGATGTCGCTTTGGTTTATGACCGTTTTAATGATTTGAGCGCCTATGATCAGTGGCTAGATTTTACTTTAGCTCATGCAGGAGAAGCTGTTGAAAATGTTTTGGATATGGCATGTGGGACAGGTTATTTTAGCCGTTTATTAGCTAAGAATTATCAGCAAGTTAAGGGTATGGATTTAAATGAAGCAATGATTGACCAAGCTAAAAAACAAGCAGGAAATGAATATGAAAACCTCATCTTTCAACAAGGTGATATGCTCAATCTAGAAGCAGAAGAGGGAAAGTATGATTTAGTGACTTGCTATGCAGATTCTTTATGTTTTCTAAAGAATGAAGAAGAGCTTAAACAGGCTCTTTTTTCAATGGTTAATTGTCTAAAAGATAGTGGTCGATTATTGTTTGATGTATGGACCCCTTATCAATTGAGTCAAGGATTTGATCAATTTTCTTATCAGGATGAAGATGAAAAGGGTGCTCTATTGTGGACATCTTTCACTAAAGCTAATGATTTAAGTGTAATTCACCAGTTAACTGTCTTTGATCGCATTGAGTCTGAAGCTGATCAAGATTTTTATAGACGTTATCAAGTCGACCTAGAAGAAAAAACCTATCCCTTAGCTACTTATAAAAATTTTTTACTAGAAGTAGGCTTGCAACCACAACAAATTCAAGTTTTGGTCAATTTTGGTGAACGTCAGTATGACGAATCTCAAGATCAAAAGACTGATCGTTGGTTTTTTGTATGTCAAAAGGGGGAATAAATGTTGAGAACCTTAGGCATTATTGCAGAATACAATCCTTTTCATTATGGCCATCTCTATCAGCTCAAAAAGGCAAGGACCTTAACTCAAGCTGAATGCATTATCGTTTTAATGAGTGGGAATGTTGTGCAAAGAGGGGAGTTTCCTATTCTGGATAAATGGCATAGGGCAGAGCTTGCCTTAAAAAATGGAGCAGACCTAGTCCTCGAACTTCCATTGAATGCTAGTCTGCAGGCAGCGGATTTTTTTGCCGGAAGCTCCGTTGACATCATGAAAGACTTGGAGGTTGATTATTTAGCTTTTGGAAGTGAATCGGCTGAATTATCAGATCTTCAAGCCTATTTAAATTTTATTGAGTTAATTGATGCGGACTTGCAAAAAAATATCCGTCTTTTACTTAAAGAAGGAAAGGCCTACCCAGCCGCTTATCAAACGGCTGTCGCTCAACAATTGAAACAGCATGAATACAGTTTAAGTTTCGATCCATCTGCTAGCAATCAAATGCTAGGCATTCTGTACTTAAAAGCACTAAAAGGTTCTAAAATTCAACCAATTGTTATCCCTCGTCTTAAAGAAACTCAAGAGCTAGAACAGTGGATTGAGCTACCACATGAGCTACAACCAATATCTATCCTTTCAGGCAGTCAAATCAGAAAGGAAGTTCAAGAGGGTGTTCTAAAAGCTCGAAATCTTCCGATAATGACTTGGCAGAAGTTGCAAATGCATTCCTTAATCGAATGGCAAGATTATTATACCTTACTCAACTATGCTATCTTAGCGTTGGGGAAAGAAGGTCTTGCTAAAATTCAAGGAATGGTCGAGGGGATGGAGTCGGCTATCTATAAGCAAAATCTCAAAACTCAGTCTTGGGAGGAATTAGTGGATGCTCTTACTTCGAGTCGGTGGACACGGTCAGCTGTACAACGTCTATTGATGATGGTTTTATTGCATATTGATCAAACAATGTGGCAAAGTTATTTAACAAAAAATAAAAAGCAGAAAGTGCTTCGTATCTTGGCTTTTAATCAAGTGGGACGAGCCTTTTTAAGCAGCTTTAATTCGGAAAAACTAAAACTTTTTTCTAATTTATCGCAAGAAATAGCAGACAATTATCACTTGTCCTTGCAAGTAGATAGTATTTTGCAGGCCAATCCTAATAAAAAAACTGAAGAACAAGTGATAGCAAAGCATCCCATTTATTTAAATGAGCCTTATTTATAGCAAGCTAAACTAGTAATATGAACGTCAATCAGCTATACTAATATTGGTTTAGAATTGATTATTGTGATTGACAAGCTGTCTTTTCTTAAGTATAATTTATTTTGTCGTTTTAGAGGTGATATATATGAAATGGACCCTTCGTCAATTACGTGAGGCCTGTCGTGACGGCATCTATTCTTTTGATGAGCGAATAGATATCCAATCACAAATAAGTGAACGCAAGTCGGATATAATCCACATAGATGAAGTGCATTCTAAGGGATACTTCCTTTTGCGTGATGAAGAGTTTGTGCTCCACTGCCAATTTGATGTGGACGTGACATTGCCTTCAACTCGTAGTTTGAAGCCTGTAGTTGTCCCTTTATCAATAAAGGTGAGAGAAAGCTACGTTGATAAAAGTTTAGACTTTAATGCTCAAGACTATGAGGAAACCACTATTGTTCTTGAACATGACTATATTGACCTCGCAGCGTCTGCTGTTGATAATATTCTTTTGAATATTCCAAGACAAGTCATTGCAGAGGATGATACAGATCTTCCTTCAGGCAAAGACTGGACAGTCGTAACCGAAGAAGAATATAATCTTCAAAACCAAGCAGAAGAGGATCAAGTTGATCCAAGATTTGCAGCCTTAAAAACGTTATTATCAGACCAAGATAAATAATGGTCATCAACTACCAGGAGGTGTAAAACATGGCAGTACCAAAAAGAAGAACATCTAAAGCAGTAAAAAGAAAGCGTCGTACTCACTTCAAATTAAACGTACCAGGAATGAATCCTTGTCCTGAGTGTGGCGAAATGAAATTAAGCCACCGTGTATGCGGTAATTGTGGTTTCTACGCAGGAAAAAATGTAGAACAAGTAGCAAAATAATGACAAGAAAGATCGGTTAATCGGTCTTTTTTGGCTCTATGTCCAATAGGGTTGATGCTATCCAAGGAGATTAAGCAATTAACGGTT
>NZ_JBNUPN010000025.1:0-29934 GCF_050409405.1 Facklamia sp. P13069
AAGACAACCCCTTTATTTGAGATTAACTCACAAAGGGTTTGTCTTCAGTCTGAAAGCCCAACTTATAATTGGGCTTTTTCTATTTAAATCTATCATTCAAAACTAATAATATCTGCATGATTAACATAAAGCCAATATTTTTCGCCTACTTTATAATCTTTTAATGACTGGTGCAAGACATTGACACTCCATTGTTCACTTGAATTGATTAATTGAAATTTTAAATCTACATACTCTGGGTATTCAAAAAAATGGGTTAGTTTAGCAGGGAAAATGAGACTGGAAGAGGAAAATAAACGTTCTGTCTTAACTTCCACACGAATTGGTCTGACAAAAATTTCTTTGCCAATATAGTCTTTTAATTTAACATTAAAATCCATCTCTAACCAGTCTTTTCTACTTTCTTCAATAACTTTTAAACGGTTCAACACTCCAAAGAAACTACCCACATATTCATTTTTAGGATGATCAAAGACATTTTTAGGATAATCCACTTGCACTAAATTACCCTCATGCAGAAAAGCGATACGATCAGCAAATTGTACCGCTTCTCGCTTATCATGTGTCACTAAGATGGTTACCAGCCCTTTTTTAACATGTAAGTTATGTACTAACTGGCCCATCTCCCTTCTAAGAGGCTCATCGAGTCCGGAAAAAGGCTCATCCAACAAAAGAACCTGAGGTTCATTGGCTAAGGCTCTTGCGAGTGCTACCCTTTGTTGTTGACCACCTGATAGTTTATGGATGGAAGAAGCTTGTAAACCAGGTAAATGCACATCATTCAATAAAGATGCTACCCGCTCATCGATCTCTTTAGCTTTCATTTTCTTTAACCTCATTGGAAAAGCAATATTTTCTTTAACGTTATAATGCGGAAAAAGTCTTAAATCTTGAAAAACCACCGAAACTGGACGGGAATGACTTGGTTCTTTCATAATAGAAGTTTGATTAAGTAAAATATCTCCCTCAGCATTTTCAATTAGTCCAGCTAGTGTTTTCAAAAAAGTAGTTTTTCCAGATCCAGAAGGCCCAAGTAAAGCTAAATACTCTCCCTTTTTAACTTCAAGATTAAGATCTTTTAAGACTTTGTTATGACCCAAACTCACTGATATATTTCTAATGATTAAAGACACGGTTCACCTCCTAATAATAGTCGAATTTTTCATATTTACTTTGATATAAATTGGAAAGCCAAGAGAGTAGTCCCATAACTAAAAAGCTAATAATTAAAAAGAACAAAGCGTATATGCTAGCAATTGTACGATCGTTTCTTTGTAAATAAGGAAAAATAATTACTGATAGGGTTTGAATCTTCCCCCCACCTATCATTAAAGTCAGGAAATACTGACTAAAAGAAACAATGAATGACGTAGCCAAACTGGTCGCAAGAACAGGGAGCAGCAGTGGAAAAGTTATTTTCCAGAATGCTTTCAACTTATTTGCTCCTAATACCCATGCTTGCTCTTCTAAATGAAGGCCAACCGCATGGTAGGCATCAATCACTAAGTATGAAGCATAGGGTAAGGAATAAATCAAATGGGCTAATATCACGCCCCAAAGCTTATTAGCCCAGCCCCATTCAAACATTTTTTGATGAATACCTGTAGCAA
This sequence comes from Facklamia sp. P13069, assembly GCF_050409405.1. Classification (NCBI taxonomy): domain Bacteria; kingdom Bacillati; phylum Bacillota; class Bacilli; order Lactobacillales; family Aerococcaceae; genus Facklamia; species Facklamia sp. P13069. Next base: position 1,611 of record NZ_JBNUPN010000025.1, read on the forward strand.
AAACAATCACAGGAATTAGAAAAGGTAGGGCGATAGTCAACTGAATAAAATTCTTAAAGAAGCCTTTAGCCATTACCGTCGCTCTAGCAGTCATTAAGGCAATCAAAGATGACAGCATGGCTACACATGACGAAATAAATACTGAAGATAGTATAAGTGTTAGTAATTGATTAGGTTGCCGTACCAGATTTTCAAACCCTCTTAGGGACAAATTGTGCGGGATCAAATGAGGCCATGGCCAGCGAGCAGTAAATGCCCAGATTAATAAAATACTAATTGGCAAAAAAATAACTATAAATATTAAGAAATGAATAGTCTTACGATACATCTCGACCCACCTTTTCTTCACTGAATAGTTGTTTCTTTAGTTGTGGATAAAATGCTATCAGATAAATTACTACAACGGCTATCAAACTAATGAGTATTAAAATTCCATTATATGCCATTGCCAAAGGACGTTGGCTTAAATCAGGATGCATATATGCTTGATAAGCTGCAATTGGTAATGCCTTAGGTAAAGTTGGTCCTAATAAAGCTGCTAGCTCGTAGGAACCAAAAGCGTACATAAATATAATGAAAAAGGCAGCTAAGATTGTGTTTTTTGATAAGGGTAGCACAATCTTAATAAAACTTTGTAAGCGACTGGCTCCAAGCGTCTGTGCAGCTTCGCCAAGTTTATTATTGATTGAACTTATTATAGGATAACAATAAAATAAAACAAAAGGAATTTCTTTCCACATAAAAGAAAAAATAATGCCCCAACCATTTGGTTGAAACATTAATGCATCAAACCAAGCTTGGGCATTTGAAATTCCCATTGCAAATAAAATTCGTGCAAATATTCCGGTTCGTCCAAACAGTTGTAAAGTAAACAGTGCGACCACTAAATGAGGAACAATTATAGGAATTTTTACTAGCGTCTGTTGCCATCTACTTAATTTTTCTTGAACAAGCCAAAAGTAAGCCCAAGCTAGACCCATAATCGTTGAAAGAAAAGCTGAATAAAAAGCAATTTTCAATGAAAAAAACACTGATTGCTTAAATTGTTTATCATTTAATAAATCTTGATAGTAAGTCAGACTGAACTCATTTAAATTTAAAGAAGGAATGTATCCAAAAGACTGCACTATTCCAATCATTACACCTAACAGTAAAAACAAACTTAAAATGAACTGAGGCATAAATAAGAGAACTGCATAAAAACGCTTCTTCTTCGTAAGCTCCATTTTATTTTCCTGCCACTTCATCTAGCCAAATTTCTTCGATCAAAGGCACTAATTGTGCGGGCATTTCTGGCAGTCGCTTAGATAAAAGTTGTTCTTGTGGTATTATCCCCTCGCCAATTTCTACTTCCTCAAAGTCTGCTTTTAATTTATCATTTAATTTATCATTATCGATTACTGGAATTAGACCGAGGTGTTCGTATTTTGATAATTGCATTTCTGGCGATAGCATTTCATTTATTGCTACCATAGCGGCTGCTTTGTGTGATGCATTTTTACCAATTGCTATAAAGTTAGTATTACCTATTGTGCCCTTTTCAAAAACAAATGATTGGGCAGTCGATGGATACATTCCCTGTTCAATTGATCGAGCAATTTCATAAGCGTTATAGTTGATATGAAAAGCAACTTCTCCATCCATAAATAAATTGTTTAAGGCAGGACCATCGCTTGGATAAGTTTTCCCCTCACTCCATAAATAAGGAGCCAATTCATTTAAGTAATCCAAAGCCGGTTGAATGAGAACTTTCAGCTCTTCTTTATCTGTTTCCATCTTTTGAAATTCTTGATAATCAACAAATTCATAGATAATATTCCGAACAAAAGCGGAACCGGTAAAATCTGGCAATGCCGGATAAGTAAAGCTTCCAGGATTTTCTTTTACGTATGCTAACAAGGATTCAGCATCTGTAGGAGTTTCTTTAGTTACTTCTGAATCTTTAATTAAAACAAGCTGAGATTTTGAGTAAGGAGCTTCAAAACCTTCAATTGGATAGCCAAAATCCTGATTGTTTTCTATATCTTCTATATCTATAAATTCTTGATAATTTGGTAAAATTTCTGTGAATGGACCATATAAGAGTTCATTTTCTCGAGCAGATTTAAAATTCTCGCCATTGATCCAAATCATATCCATTTCACTTTCGCTAGTTTGAGCTTGCTTCTCACTCACTAATTGACTCAAAATTTGATCGATATCCATCGGAATACGGTTTAACGTAATATCATATTTTTCTTTAAGTCTTGGTCCATATACTTCATCTAACCACTGGTTAAGCTTTTCATCGCCGCCCCATCCATAAAAATTAACTTCACTTCCTTTTGCTTGCTCTACTATTTCTTCAAAAGATAAGTTGTTTAATGGGCCTCCCTCATTGGCAAAAACATATGTAGTATTGACTATTAAACTGGTTATAACAGCTAAACTTAATAATTTTAGAATTTTTTTCATTAATATTCTCCTTAATAAAAAGCATGCTCGTCGTCAATGGCGAGCACGCTTCCTTGTATTTTTGAAGATGCTTTCTAATTGGTTTCTTTTCCTTCTTCTAAATCTCCAACTGTTTTATATTTTACCGAATCTGATTGAGGATCACCAATTTGAACTTCCAAATTATCATTCATTTGCCATTCATTCCATCCACCATCAAACATGGTAACATCTAAACCCCGCTCATACATCAACAAGAATGGAAGGCTAGATCTCCAACCAGTTCCACAATAAAAGGATAAATCATTTTCAACATCAAAACCTTCTTCTTGCCAAAAAGCCAAAATCTCATCGAAGCTTTTATTTGTACCGTCTTCATTTTTAAAATCTTCCATTCCTGAACTATTAGCTTCTCCAGAGCCCCTCAATAATGGACGTCCCCAAACTGCTCCTTTAGGTTCTCCCGCTTTAGGAATATAAGAGTATCCTGATTCTATACCTAACCATTCATTTTCAGAACGTAGAGAGACTAAGCGAAAGTTGTCATTATTAGTTAAAGCATCCACAGTATCATCTAAAGATATAAGATATTCAGAATGAGCAGGCACTTCGACTCCAAATTCTTTAACAGCTGCAGGGACCACTTCACCTTCTTCTATTTCGTAACCTGCTGCTTCCCAAATAGCTAAGCCGCCATCTAGAATTTTAACGGATTCAACTCCTGTGTACAATGCAGCATAAGCTACACGGTCTACACCTGTATCAGGTCCATATAAAATCAACGTCGTATCTTTATCAATCCCATATTTTAATAAAGATTCTTCAATTTCTTCGGCAGATCGCAAATTCCATACAGGACCCTCTTCAACCGAATCCGTATTAATATGAATCGCTCCAGGCAAGTGTTTTCTCAAATAATCTGGACTTGCATCGGCTTCGCCCCAAGTGACTTCCGCCAATACATATTTTTCAATGTCTGAATTACCATCTAAGACATTTTTAATCCATTCTGCATCAACATAAACTTGTTTGTCCGGATCGACAGGGTATTGCTCCTCACTTGAAGCTTCGGTAGTGTTTTCTTCAACTTCATCTTCAGCATTAATTCTAGCAAATGGTTGCATAAGCCCAACAAATAATACAGTCAACATCAACCATGAAAACATTTTTTTCATAAGACACCTCCTTATATATATTTTTTTACTGGCTAATCATATCACTTCAAATATGCACCGACAAGCTTTGTTAGAACAGCCTTGAGCATTTATCAGAATAACTGATGAAAGCGATATCAATTCAAATTAACCATGAAGGCCCTTATCTATTAAGATATAATGGGAATGATAATATAAATTTTAAAGAGGAGAAGATCTTATGATTTATTTAGATAATGCAGCCACTTCCCTAAATAAACCTCAAGTAGTCATTGACGCGGTCATTGACGCCATTCAGCATTCTGGCAATGCTGGCAGAGGTTCTTCGGATTCAGCCATGCAAGCTTCTCGAAGCATTTTTCAAGCCCGTCAATCTTTGAATCAATTGATTAACGGCAAAGACCCTCGGCAAATAATTTTCACTCATAACGCTACAGATAGTTTAAATACAGTTATTAAAGGATTATTTAAGAAAGGTGACCATGTTATTACGACTGTCATGGAACATAATTCCGTTCTAAGACCTCTCTATGAACTAGAAGAAAATGGTCTTGAACTGACTATTTTAGGCATCAATTCGAAAGGAATTATTGATCCGGCAACAGTAAATAATACCATTCAAAGCAACACTAAAGGAATGGTCATCACTCATGCTTCCAATGTTACTGGTGACATTAATCCGATCAAGGAAATCACTCAAATTCTACACCAACACAATCTTTTAGGTATTGTAGATGCCTCACAGACAATTGGCTGTATACCTATCGACGTAGAAGCTTTGGACATAGATGTTCTTTGTTTTACAGGACATAAAAGTCTTTTAGGTCCGCAAGGAACTGGTGGTATATATGTTCACCCAGATGTAGAGATTCATCCACTAAAATCAGGTGGAACAGGCATTGATACCTTTAGTCATCATCAACCTCTTGATTACCCCTCACGCTTAGAAGCCGGAACTTTAAATAGTCATGGAATTGCTGGTCTTGCAGCAGGTGTAAATTATTTAATTGATTATGGAGTGAATAAAGTAAGAGATTATGAAAGGAATCTCTTAAACATCTTTTATAAGGAACTTCAATCCATTCCCCAAATAAAATTTTACGGTCATTTTAATCCTACTGTAGACCGCTGTGGAATTCTTTCAATTAATCTAGGCGATTTTGACTCGGCCATCGTAGTTGAAGAACTGATTGACCGAGCTGAAATTATAACACGAGGTGGTGGTCACTGTGCTCCTTTAATGCATGAAGCATTAGGAACCAAGGAACAAGGAGTTGTGCGATTCTCACTATCGCATTATACGAAAAAAGAAGACCTCATGGTCGCCGTTGAATGTCTTAAAGACATTCAAAAAGATCTATCTGAGTAATTTTAAACGATTCGACAATTATTTATTATTTTTTCTAATAAATACCTCTCTCACCTTAAAATCAAAAATAAATATTAAATCGATATCAGAAAGTAGTGACTTTTGTGGAATTAAAACAAATCCAAACCTTTATAACAATAGTAGAATGGGGTAGTTTTTCAGAAGCTGCTAACCAACTCTACCTCTCTCAACCAACTGTCTCTTTGCACATTAAACAATTGGAAAATGAATTAGGCATCGAATTAATTTCACGCACAACTAAAAGCCATGAATTAACTACCCAAGGACAGGAATTTTATAAGTACGCACAATCCTTATTAAAAATGTCACGTAACATTGAAACCACCTTTTCTCAAAGAAACAACCATGAAATCACAATCGGTGCCTCATCCATTGCTGCTTCTTATCTTCTTCCGTTAGCTCTTTCGGAATTTGCCAAAGATAATAAAGAGATGCGGGTCTCCCTTCACCAAAGTGATACCATTGATATTATTAATGATATTGCCCTAGGGTCTTTAAATATTGGTATTGTTGGCTCTCAATCGATGAATAGTAACTTGACTTTTGAGAAGCTCTTTTCGGATAAATTAGTCATTGTTACCCCTTATAATCAAGAATTCATACAATATAAAGAAACAGCTTATCCAATTAAGAAGATCTTAGAAAAACCTTTCATTACTCGCGAGGAAGGTTCAGGAACACTTAAAGAATCAGCATTGATACTGAGAGAGTTGGATATCGATCCACTCAAACTGAATAAAGTTTTTGAAGTAAATAATAATGAAACGATAAAACAATTTATTAAGTTGGGGGTTGGGATTTCCATTCTATCAGAGCTAGCTGTTCAGCCTGATGTGAAACATAAAGAAGTTTTAACCTTCGATATTGAAGGAGTGAATTCTATACGAAACTTTTACTTGGTTTATCGTAAAAATACACACCTTCCTGAATCCGTTAAAAACTTTATCAATTATATTCGTAACTATCAATTATCGGTTGAACCTTTTCAGTCCGATCAATCAATTAATTAAGACTTAAGTCTGTCTGATTTTGGTTAATTTTCATCTATGATTGTCATATCATCAACATATGTTAAAATGTTTTTGAGGAGTGTGACCCGATGGATGAAAAAAGACAAATTTTAACCCGAAAATGGATGCATTTCCTCAATATTTTGGGACTCATAGTTACTCTCATATTAGTTATGTGGGGAATTCAAGCAGGTGTTTTTACCGACGAGAGAAAAATGCTAGTAATGATTAAAGGTTTTGGCTTTTGGGCGCCCTTGATTTTTATTATCATTCAGATAGCCCAAACCATTATTCCAGTTATGCCGGGAGCGATTACTATTCCCATCGGAATCTTAGCCTTTGGTCCCTTTTGGGGTTTCGTCCTCAATTTGTTACCCATCTATCTCGGATCTTGGGTCAACTTTTGGATTGGTAGAAGATATGGAAAACCTACTGTCCGAGCCATACTCGGCGATAAGTCGTATGGTAAAATGATCAGACTTTACGAAAGAAAAAACATGGGAAATTGGCTTTTTACTTTTTTAATGTTTTTTCCCTTCTCGCCAGCTGATATTCTCTGTTATGGAGCTGGAATCACTACTATGACTCGCAAGTACTTCATTTTATCCTTGCTATTTGGCAAACCTGTTTCCTTAGCTTGTTATGGTTTTGGAACAACTTATATTTTACATTGGTTAACATCATTCTTTTAAAAAAGAGGCTATCACTATATAGTTGATAACCTCTTTTTATGTTTTAAGCTTTGTTAATTTCCCACACTCGGTTAATTATTTTTAAATTAGAACCACTACTTGCCTTTTCTTTTTCAATTAAAAATGGTCTTTTAATTAGCATACCGTTTTTACTCATTAGCTTTAAAACTTCTTCAGAAGACATACTATCTAAACGGTCTTTTAATTTCATATCTCGGTAGACCTGTCCAGAAGTATTTAGCATTTTGCGAATATTGCCATCTGTCGATTGATAAGCCACTTTTAATTCCGAAAGAGAGGGGGGATTGTCGCGAATATCTTCTATCTCAGTCAATTCCAAACCATTTTCCTGCAAATACTTCATAATCTTGCGACAAGTTGAACATTGCTTTAAACCATATACTTTAATCATCATTTTCCCTCCGTCATTCATTAAAGAATACATAGCATAATTAGCTCACAGTATTATAAAATTGACTCTAATTTTTATCTCGTCCAAAAAATCGCCTTTCAATTTTGAAGACGAGTTCTTTTATTATTCATCGTAAAAACGGCGATTTTTATTATTAGGATTATAAAAGGTAAATCCTTGTCCAATAACTTCTTGAACATCACTAACTGTAACAAAAGCATTTGGATCAATTGAAGCAATATGTCGCTCTATTTTCACCACTTGCTGTTTAGATACAACAATATATAACACTTCTTTTTCCTTATGGGTGTAATAACCATAAGCTCTGAAAACAGTGATCCCTCTTGCAATTTCTTCGGTAATCATCTGACAAACTTGTTCTGGTTCTTTAGTGATAATTAACATTGCCTTCCGACGACTAAAGCCATCCGTAACAAATTCTAAGGCAGCTGAGGTTAAAAATTTCATAAAAATAGTAACAATAGTGTTTTCAGCACCTATAACAAACCCAGAAGCTAAGACAATTGACATGTTTAATAAAAAGGTAGCTGTGGCAAAATTAATCCCAAGGTATTTCTTTAAAATCATGGCGATAATATCTGTTCCAGCCGAAGAACCATGTCCTTTAAGAATTAATCCTAAACCAATACCCATTACAACTCCGCCTGCCATTGCCGAAATTAGCCGGTTTTCTGAAATAAAAACAGGTGGAAAGACAGTGTTTAAAGCCCAGGAGGTTACAATCATGGCATAAATTGTAAAAATTAACGTACGTTTTTCAAGAAATCGATAACCAATCAATAGAATAAAAGAATTTATAATGAGGTTTGTGGTCCCAGTAGGAATATCCTTGATATATTTTAAGATAATCGCGATACCTGCCACTCCACCATTACCAAAATGATTGGGGATTACAAAACTGTTTACCCCAGCAGCATAGACGAGACAGCCTAAAGTAACCATAAAGATGGAATAGGCAAGTGCCCATGGTTTCACCTGTAGCTGAAGTTTTGAAATTGACGGTTTCATTTATTCGCTCCTAATTTTATATTTCATTATCTATTATAGCGTTTATTCGATTTAAAAAACAGAACCTTCAGATGACTTTTTAATTAAATTTCTGTGGATAAAACCTCAGTCATTTCTCATCTTTTTTATAAATTACTCCACCGTTACCGATTTAGCTAAATTACGTGGTTTATCTACATCAAGCCCCCGTTCAACTGTTGCTAAATAGGCAATCATTTGGCAGGCAACCACACTCACAATTGGAGTTAAGAGCGGATGCACAGATGGAAGAACAAAGTCTCCTTCACTTGCGTATGGTTCACTTGCTATTACAAACGTTTTGGCTCCGCGCGCTTTCACTTCTTCTAAACTAGACCGCGTAATGGAAGCTGTTACTGGGTCAGTTATTAATGCAGTAACAGGCGTTCCCTCTTCTATTAAAGCAATTGTTCCATGTTTTAATTCTCCTGAAGCAAAAGCTTCGGTGTGAATGTATGAGATTTCTTTTAGTTTAAGAGCTGCTTCCATGGCTACTAAATAATCCATATGACGCCCTAAATAGAAAGCATGCACTTTATCTGCAAGTCCATTTTTTACCCAAGAATTTAAAGCATCTTTTTGAGTAAGGACCCTTTCAATGGCTTGAGAAACTAATGATAACTCATGTTTCATTGAGAAATCCTTTTGGCTTGCAAGAACATCTGCTAAAATCGCTAAGACTGTTAATTGAGCTGTATAAGCCTTTGTAGAAGCCACAGCAATTTCCGGTCCTGCATTCAATAAAAGTGTATAATCCGATTCTCTCGAGAGAGTAGATCCCTTGACATTAGTTATAGTTAAAGATGGATAGTTTAATTCATTGACTTTCACTAAAGCTTGTCGACTATCAGCTGTTTCGCCTGATTGAGAAATAAATATAAAGAAAGGTCTTTGACTTAATAGCGGCAAGTGATAAGAAAACTCTGATGAAAGATGAACTTCCACTGGTATTTTCGCCAAGTCTTCAATCATCACTTTACCTACTAAACCTGCATGATAAGAAGTCCCACAAGCTAAAATATAAAGACGATCCGCTTGCTTAATTTCAGATAAAAGGTCAGCTTCAATAGTAAATTCACTATCTTGATTCTGATAATAAAGAATATTTTTACGAACTACAGCAGCTTGCTCATCCATTTCTTTAAGCATATAGTGCGGATAAGTTCCTTTATCAAGATCACTAGCATCTAAGTCTGCAATATAAGAAGAACGGTCAATGACTTGACCCGATAAGTCCTCAATTAAAATGCCATCCGATTGAATCATCAATAATTCACCGTCGTGAATTTCAATATATTCACTGGTCAAATCAATCGTTGCCATTGCATCCGATGCAATTACATTGAAATCGTTTCCCATGCCCACTAATAATGGTGATTTTTTCTTAGCAGCATAAAGAGTTGTGGGGTCTTCTTTATCAATTAATCCAATAGCATAAGAGCCTTCTATCAATTGAAGCACCTTTTTTAATGCTTCTTTGGTAGATATTCCTTCTTGTGAGAAGTAAGCAATTAAAGCAACAATTACTTCTGTGTCTGTTTGTGACTTTAATGATACTTCACTTAAGTAAGTTTTCTTTAAGTCTAAATAGTTTTCAATCACACCATTATGGACTAAAGTAAAGCGATCAGAATTAGATTGATGGGGGTGAGCATTTTCTCTATTAGCAGGACCGTGGGTTGCCCACCGTGTGTGACCAATACCAATACTAGAGTTAAATTCTTGATTTACTGCCCTTTCAAGGTCGGCAATTCTACCTTTCTCTTTAAAAAGATGACCCCTACCTTCTTGATCTAAAAGATAAAGTCCGGCCGAATCATAACCACGGTATTCTAATTTTGCCAATCCATCAAGTATAATTCTTTGTACATTTCCTTCACCAATAAATCCAACAATTCCGCACATAAAATACGCCTCATTTCTTTCAATATTTTATGCTTTCGGTGCATAGAATAGACTCTGTCCAAGTTCTCGCGATCTTGTTTTAACTATTCTTAAAGACTGCACAGCCTTGAGTCATCCGCCGAAAATTCGATAAACTCATCCTCGTCACCTATTTCAATAGGTCTGGCGCTATCCAATTTTAGTCTCCTTTTATATTTTCTGAAAGCCTATTAAACTTACACTAAGCACGACTAAATGTCAAAAACTTCACACAAAAAAGCGTAAGGATTAAAAGGAATCTTCACGCTCTTTTGAATTATATTTATTTTGTTCTCTTTTTTAAACGTTTAATAACCGTCGTTGAATATGGAAGCAAATTAATCGATTTAATTTGATTAAGATATTCATTTTCTTCAAGATCAACAACATCATCGTAAACTAACATCGTATAATTGCCTAAAGGAACATTAAAGTGCGCATATTCTTCACCACCATTAAACATTAACAAGAGATCATAGCTTTTACCGGCATAACGAACCGCCATGATTTGGTCTGAAGCTTGAATTACTTCTGTCGAACAACGTAAGCTCTCATAGCTAGTTTGGCGTAGAAGAGGCTCTTCTTTTCTTAATTGAATTAAACCCTTTACGAATTCCACCGTTTTACAATGTTGAGTCATTAGAGACCAATCGATTTGATTAATAGCATCTGGTCGGTTATAAGAATCTCTGACTCCTTGCTTGCTTCTTAAAAATTCTTGACCAGCATGAATAAAGGGAATCCCTTGGGCTAGCAAGACTAAAGCCAATCCTAATTGCTGTTTTTTTATAATAATTTCCGGTAGATGATAAGGGTCAGCCATCATTAACCGATCATAGAGTGTATAATTATCGTGTGCTTCACAATATTGAATCACTTGCATGGGATTATTAAATTTTTCAGAATCATAGCGAGCTAGAAAATTATTAACTAGTGGTTCTTCCATGTACCAAGCACCATTAATAAACCCCCTTGCCTCAGGATTAAAATCATTCCCTTTTATAGCCTCTCGGATCCCATCATTAAATTGAGCTATTCTAGGCATTTTATAAGCATTATTTAAATTAGCTTTTTGATCTGGTGGAATGGGACTAGCCATATCCCAACCCTCACCTAAAATAATTATACTAGGGTCAATTGCATCAAGAGCTTCTCGAACAGCTTTTAAACTCTCAATATCATGCAAACCCATTAAATCAAAGCGAAATCCATCGATATGAAATTCACTTGCCCAGTATTGAACAGAGTCTACGATGAACTTTTGCATCATCACACGTTCAGATGCTGTATCATTTCCCACGCCACTGCCATTAGTTAACTGTCCAGATTGGTCATAGCGAAAATAATAGTGCGGGACTGTTAAGTGGAGAGGATGGTTTTCAACTTGGTAGACATGATTATAAACAACATCCATAATGACACGCATCCCTTTTTGATGAATAGCATGAATCATTTGTTTTAATTCTTTAATTCTAACAATAGGATCATAAGGATCTGTTGCATAAGAGCCTTCTGGAATATTGTAGTTATAAGGATCGTAACCCCAATTATATTCATTTGGTTGCTCAAAGGTTTCATCGATAGAGTCAAAATCGAAAAGAGGTAAAAATTCTAAATGGGTCACTCCCAACTCACTTAGATAGTCTAACCCTGTGGAATCCCCTTCAGGATTTCGTGTGTCGGTTTGAGTCAATCCTAGATACTTTCCTCTATCAGTAATGCCAGATTCGCCTTGAATCGTTAAGTCGCGTACATTCACTTCATAAATAACCATAGCTTCGTCTCGAGGAAAAGACGGCATCCTTTTCGACCAGCCTGCTGGATTGGTTTTTTTCAAATCAACTACGACTGATCTCCTACCATTAACTGTACATGCTCGAGCGTATGGATCGATTGTTTCCTTTTGGCTCCCGTCTTTGAAATCAATACGAAAGCGGTAGGTTGTTTGATGATGGTCCCCTGCTAATTCTATTTGGAATACAGGGCCTTGCTTAACCATGAGGTGTTCATCTTTAACTTGACCATAATAACCTTCAAAAACAATTAATTGGATGGAGCGAGCAGTTGGTGCCCATACTTTAAATACTGTTTTATCAGGTGAATAGATAGCTCCTAATGCACCTAAATATGCCATTTGATCTAATTCTTTAATCCTCTCTTTTGTATACATACCTTCACTCTCTCATCCTTTATTTTAAAAAAAAGCAATAGAATAACGATTTACTATCGCTTCTATTGCGTTTTACACAAAATCTCTCTCAGTGAATTCTACTATTAACTATTTATAACGTTTGCGATGTGACAATTGACAATAACGTTCATACCAAATATCGATAAAGGCCGGATTAAAAGGACCTTTTTTTTCCTCAATCCAACGGACCAGCTCTTGAATGTTATATTTCAAAATGCGATCAATTTCGACTGGATAATTATAACGTCGACTATGTACTTCATACTCATCTAAATCCAACAATCGCTTCTCACCATCTGGAAACATTTTAATATCAAGATCATAATCAATATATTTTAACGCTTCCTTGTCCATAACATATGGAGAGGCAAGATTACAATAATAAGTGACACCTCTTTTACGAATCATCGCTACAATATTAAACCAAAAATGTTGATGGTAATATACAATTGCTGCTTCTCGTGTCACCCATCGACGACCATCTGATTCGATCACTAAAGTATGATCATTGCACCCAATAATAGACTGCTCACTGGTCTTTAAAACCATCGTATCGCGCCATGTTCGATGCAAAGAACCATCGTGTTTATAACTTTTAACAGTAATGAATTCACCTTCTCTGGGCTGCTTCATCACTGAACCTACTTTCTATTGTGTAAATAATTAGCCATTCGGCTATCAACTTTTCCTTGAATATTATATCATACTCGCTTGTCTTTATGGGAGCAAATTTCATTTTATAAGAGAAAGCTTATTCTCTCCTTAAAATAAATTATTTCCTAAAATTCGAGATTTATGCTATAATTTGTTCAATAAAAAAAAGAAAGGAAGCTTATTATGAATTCAAGCACTTCCCCCAAAAAACCACTAGAAATTGGTATATATACTTTAGGTGATCATGTACCTCATCCAATTACTGGCGACCGTATTTCACAAGAACAAAGAGTCAATGAAATTATTCGTTATGGTATTGAAGCAGAAGCGGCTGGCTTAGATCTTTTTAGTGTCGGTGAAAGTCACCAACCTTATTTTACTAGCCAAGCGCATACAGTTATCTTAGCAGCTATTGCTCAAGCAACTTCTAAAATTAAACTTTCTTCTGCTGCAACCATCGTTTCAACTTCAGATCCCGTTCGCATCTTTGAAGATTTTGCTACCCTGGATCTTATTTCAAAAGGAAGAATGGAGATCATTGCAGGACGCGCTTCACGTGTAGGTCTTTTTGATTTATTAGGCTATAATATGCGCGATTATGAAGCCTTATTCGAAGAAAAATTTGAACTTTTACGTCAGATTAATGAAGATTTAATTATAAATTGGGAGGGAGAATTTAGAGCACCTTTGAAGAATGCTTCCATTCTACCTCGACCTTATCAAAATCGTAAACTGACAATTTGGCGCGCAGTTGGTGGCCATCGCACATCTGCTATTCAAGCCGGACGTCAAGGAGCCCCTATCTTCTTAGCACATTTAACTGGACCAGTCGATATTCATTTAGCTAATATTCAGTCTTATCGGGAAGCCTTAGAAGAAAGTGGCTATCAAAGCCAAGATTTCCCTGTGGCAACTGCTGGAATGCTATACGTAGCTGAAACTTCACAAAAAGCCAGACAAGAAGCCTATACTTTCATTTCTAAAGGCTTTACCTTCTCAAATGGTCAAGAATTTCCTAAGCGAGCTTTTGCCCAATCAGAAAACCTTAATGATATTCTTAACGTTGGAAGTCCGCAAGAAATCGTTGAGAAAATTCTCTATCAATATGAAACTTTCGGTATCAGCCGTTATGTGGCTCAAATTGATTTTGGTGGAATTCCTTTCGAACATCTAATGAAGAACTTAGAACTTTTAGAGGCTAAAGTTTTACCCGCTGTTCGCCGCTATACTGGTCAAAAAGCTGCCGATCAAGCTGAGCCAACCGATCACGCTAAATTTAGAGAGACGGTCCAAGAATTGACCAAGGAAAAGGAAGTGGAATAATGAGATTAATTTTACTTTCTGGTTCGAAGATGGGTAGTAAAACTCGCATTGCTATGAACCTCACTAAAGAGATTATTCAAACAAACTATTCAGACTTTGATGTGGAGTTGATTGATCTAGCTGAAAAAGATATTGAATTCGCGGATGGTCATCACTATGTTGAACTTACTGGCGATAGTGCTTATGTTACAAAAGCAATCATGGAAGCTGATGCTATCATAATTGGTAGTCCAATCTTCCAAGCCTCCATCCCAGCCACACTTAAAAATATTTTCGATCTTTTACCACAAAATGCTTTAAGAGACAAGACAGTTGGAATGGTGATTACAGCAGGTAGTCCTAAACACTACTTAATTGCCGAATATCAATTGAAGCCTATACTTTCATATATGAAAGCTATGGTTATTCCTTCTTATGTCTTTATTGAAGAAGCTGACTATCATCAAGGTGAAATAATTAATCAAAACATCCATTACCGTTTAGATGGTTTAATTAAAGATACTTTATTATTTAGCCAAGCTATGGAATTAAAACGCCAAAAAGAAGAAGAAGCCTATGACTTTTAATAATTAAAATATATCGTTTGTAATCAAAAGACCTCTAGCTCTTTTTGCTAGGGGTCTAAATTTTTTAAAACTTATTTGTTTGATGCATCATTTAAAAAAGTCGTAAGTCATCATTAGAAGATGCTTTATTACTATCTAATAATTTTATCTGCAGTGAGGACAAGGCCAATTGACTTATATCACTCTCTGCTACCCACCGAAAGCTACTATCATTTAGATGAAGCTGATCAAGTAATTGCTGTCCACTACTTTCAAAATTGACCGCTAAAATGCCAACTTGCCAAATTCGATGGCTAAAAACATGTTTTATTGCTGGAGTAAGCTTTTCTATCTTGACTTTAAAGTATTGCTGAATTTTTTCTACAACAGATTCCATTACCATTTCATCTGGCTTGAGATAAGTATAAAAGAATGCCTCTTTAACTTCATTTGCATCTTTTAAAGCTAGCAAATCGACTTCTACTAAAGGATAGTGCCATAAGCCGAACAATAATTCTCCGGTTTGATGCTGACGCATTAAAACTTTCCCTTCTTTATTTATAATTTTATAAGCAAGCCATTCTTGTCTTATCTGCTTAGTCTTCTTATGTTTAACTGGATAAAGATGACTCGTTCCATTTTGATAAGATTGATCAAATTCTTCTAAGATATGGTTTTCAGGCCGGTAATTGCTTGGTGTCATAACGGTAGCTCCAATATCCATCAAAGCTTGATTAAAGTCACCCGGTCGTTTGGGGTCAATCAGAGGGTCTAATATGGCTTTAAAAACTTTACGGTTTTTTGCTTGACCAATATCTTCCTCTACTTCAAATAAGCGAGCGATAATACGCATTAAATTGCCATCAATGGCAGGCTCAACTAAACCAAAGGCAATCGAGCCGATAGCTGCTGCTGTATAAGGTCCAATACCTTTTAAACTTAATAGCTCCTTCATGGTTTTTGGCATGATGCCATCATAATCATTCATAATTTGTTTAGCAGCAAATTGCATATTTCTTACCCTTGAATAATAGCCTAAGCCTTGCCATAGCTGATGCAGTTGTTCTTCAGAACTTTGAGCTAAAGCTTGAATAGTTGGTAACTCGTCTATAAAACGCTCATAGTAAGGGATAACCGTATTCACTTGCGTTTGTTGCAGCATAATCTCACTGACCCAAATTTGATAGGGATCTTTGCTGTGGCGCCATGGTAAGTCTCGCCCTTCTTCATCGTACCAAGTTAATACTGTTTTGCGAAACTTCTGAATTTTTTGAGGAGACCAATCAAGATAACTACTTATAAATTTACTCATTTAACTACTCATTCTCCCCTTTCATATTCATCACACTTTCATTATCCTCTAGCCAATTTTGAATGTCTTGATATTCAAATCCCTTTTGGCGCAAGTCGACAATTAGACGCTGCTTAAGTTCGTAGCCTTCATGTTTTTTGGATCTTTTGCGAAAAATTTTTTGCCCCTCTTTATCCAGCAGATCCTCCTGAAGTTCAGGATCGACTTCCATTTTATAATTATCTAGAAAGGTTTGAATGATTGTTCGATCATAGCCCTTTTGGTTAAGGTGTTGGTATAACTTTGTTTTTTGCATGGCTAAAGACAATCGTTTTTTACTTTTAATAAACTTATCCGCTAACATTTTTAAGTTTTCTCGTTGCAAATTTTCTGGATACTCCATTAAAGCTTCTTCAATTAATAGATCATTTAAACCTTTCATTTTCAGCTCATAAGAAATGTTTCTTGGCCCTTTACGGTTGATATTGGCTTGAGTGCGTACATAGGCTTGGCCATAAATAAGATCATTAATTAAGTTTTGTTCTTTTAGTTTGTCAATAATTTGATCAATCAAACTTTCTGAAATGTCAAAAGATGCATAGTCAACATTCCTTTGTTGTTTACTGGGATTAGCTAGTGGCGTTTTGCAGTTACTAGATTCCATTTCCTTAGAAAAATCCTGCCTTTCTTCCATCTTCTCACTTTGTGACTCTTTTATCATTTTATCAAGATAATCACGTACTTCTTGTTCAGATTTCAAACCATAAGACAGATAGTTTAGCGTTTTTTGATAAAAACGATAATGAAATTCAGCTTCTAAAATTTTTCTAATTAACTCTTGATCGACTGCTAAACCTTTTCTGATAGCAAACTTAATTAAAATTGCCTCATCGATTCCAAAAGCAAACTGATTATCTATAAAAATAGAATAGCGTTGCTTATTCTTTTTTTGAACCTGAATTTTTGATATTTTCAAATCATCACCTCTATTTATTATTGTAACACGATTTATCCAACTTCTCTGATTCAGACTTCTATTCTGTTATCGAGAATATGCTATAATAGACAAAAAACTAAAGGGGCTTGCTCATGGATAAAAGAGAACAGTCAATTCTTCAACTAGCCACTCTTGCTGGGACCCTCTTGATTCAATCAGAAGCTGAAGGTTATCGAGTTGAGCGAACAGTTAACCAAATTCTCTCATTAAGTAACTTTGACCAACCCGCTGTCTTTTCATCTGCTTCTGGCCTATTTTTAGCTTTACAAAATAGTCAGTTTAAAGAAGAAAGCCCGGTGGGAAGCACAATTATTGTAAGGGTGAAAAACCGCAAAAATCACATGCGCATCATCCATCAAGTCAATGAAATCATTGGTCAATTATTAGACAAAAGTATTAGTCCACAAGAAGCCTATTTGAAACTAAACAGCATTCAAGACCAGGAATATACCACCCATAACCAATTTGTTTGGACAATTCTTTTGATCATGTCCTATGTTATCTTATTAGAAGGTGGTTTAGGCGATTTGGTGATTGCTCTAATTCCAACCATCATGATTCTATTTTTTAAACTATCAGAAGATAACTTTGGTCTCAACCGTTTTGCTGTCAATGTCTTAATGACAAGTTCACTAGCCTTTGTTTTACCCATTATCCATTGGTATGTAACCACCCGCTTTAACCTAAATATTGTTATTGGTGCCACTTTAATGCCACTTTATCCCGGAACGGCTTTTACCAATGGAATCCGTGATTTGCTTCACGGGGATTACTCTACTGGTATAACTCGTTTAATAGATGCTTTTAAGGAAGGTTTGAGCCTTGCTTTGGGTGTCGGAATTGGCTTAGCTATCTCATATGGAGTGATTAACTTATGGAATTAAATCATTTAATATTAAGACTCGTTGCTAGTTATCTAGCAACTGTAGCAGCAGCTATCAATGTCAATGCTCCACGTAAATTCATTTATTGGTCAGGTATACCGGGAATCATTTCATATGCTGTTTATTTATTTGTTCTAAGTCACACCAATACCTTTATCGCTACTTTTATTGGTAGTCTTATTGTAAGTATTATGGGCCAGTGGATGTCACGTAAGTTTAAAACCGTCGTTAATGTTTTTTACATTCCTGCTTTCTTTCTTTATGTACCGGGAATTGCCATTTACGAGACTGCAGAATACTTTATGCAAAACAATTTGATTGCAGCTAGTCAGTCCTTTTATCAAGCCTTGGTGACTGCTCTTGCCATTGGTTTAGCGGTCTTTGTCGTGGATTCAGCTATGGATACTTATAAATATCACCTTAATAAAAGGTCACAAGCCGATTAAATTTTATGCTCAATCGGTCAGTCTATGGTCGGAGTAATCTTTCTATTTAAAATGTTAAACTTATAAAATCGAGGGGTGATTTTTTGAATAATTGGCGCCAATGGCTGAAAGTAGTAGCCTCAACTTTTTTAATTATAACCATTATTTTTATTTTCAATCAATTTATGCAATTATACCGTAATTTAGCTTATATCCATCCTCTCTTAGCACTCACAGTCATTTTTATTCTAGCTGTTATGTTAATTTATTTTACATTCCTAACTGTGAGAGAACTAATGAAGTTGCCTAAAGAAATAGATTTAGCAGATGGAGCAGGTCCAGAAGAATACGATCAGTATGTAAAAGATAGTTTAGTCAAACTAATTAAGAACCCTACTTTAAAAGAGCTGAATTACGATTGGCTTGCTCACGAAAACTTATCCGCAGAAGAACAAATTCACTTGGCCCATCATTCTTTAAGAGAACATGGCTTAATTGAAATCAAAAAACAAGCTCAAATGGTTTTCTTAACAACTGCTATCTCACAAAATGGTTCCTTAGATGCCCTTACAGTTCTAGTTGTTTTAATGAAAATGGTTTGGCATTTGATCAAAGTGTATGATACGCGTCCGAGTTTCGGAAAAGTTCTTTCCATATACACTAATGTTGCAACCACAATTTTAATGGCTAGAGGGATTGAAGACTTAGATCTTATTGAAGCTCAAATGGAACCTTTCATCTCTTCCATCCTTGGAGGCAGTCTATTATCCATGATTCCAGGCTCTGTTTCGATTACTAATTTAATAGCCAACTCGATTTTAGAAGGATCCATTAATGCCCTACTAACCTTAAGAGTGGGAATTGTTACTATGGATTATTTGGGCAGCTTGAAAGATGCTGATAATCAAGTTATCAAACGGTCTGCAACCATTGAAAGCACAAAATTGCTCGGTCAAATTATTAAAGATGGCAGTTTAAAAGTTATCCAAACCATCGTTAAATCTGTTAAAAAAACAGGTATCGAAAATAGTAAGAAATGGAATCCGTTTACAAAGATATAATAACAATGCTAGCGATTTACGCTAGCATATTTTTCTGAAAAAGGTTAAATTACAAGTAAGGCTGTGCTATAATGCACTAAGTAAAAATAAGTATCTGGATTGGGGTTGATTTTATGTCATTTACAAGTTTAAAAGGTTTAATTGATGAAGCTAATGAAAGAAAACTAACCATTTCTCAAGTAATGATTCAAAATGAAATGGAATTACGAGGAATTACTGAGGAAGAAATGTTAGTTGCTATGGAAGAACAGTTTGATGTCATGGTCAATTCAGTAAGAAAAGGTACTTTGGAGTCTGTTATGAGTCATACAGGTGTGACTGGTGGAGATGGTCATCGTGTCTTTGAATATACCCAAAAGGATGACTCTTTAATCGATTCCTTCACATTAAGAGTTGTCGCAAATGCGATGGCAGTCAATGAAGTGAATGCTTCAATGGGAAGAATTGTTGCGACCCCTACGGCAGGTTCTGCCGGTATTTTACCTGCTTGTTTAGTTCATATGCTTGATACTGGAAATTTTGAAAAGGAACAATTAGTCCGTGCGATGTTTACCGCTTCTGCTTTAGGCTTAGTTATTGCTAACCGTGCTTCTATTTCCGGCGCCCAAGGAGGTTGCCAAGCCGAAGTGGGTTCTGCCACTTCTATGGCAGCTGGGGCCCTAGTTGAATTGAAAGGTGGAACACCTGAGCAAGTTGGTAATGCAGTGGGATTAGCACTTAAAAACTCACTCGGACTTGTTTGCGATCCTGTTGCAGGTTTAGTAGAAATCCCTTGTATCATTCGGAATGGACTTCATGCACTGACTGCAATGGCTGCTGCTGATATGGCATTAGCTGATGTGGTATCCATTATTCCTTCGGATGAAGTTATTGACGCTATGGATGCTATTGGTAATGAACTCCCTGAATCATTAAGAGAAACAGGCATTGGTGGTGTAGCGGGTACTCCTACTGCCCGTCGTATCAAAGAACAGGTCTTTGGTAATTCAGATGAATTAGTAGCTGATGTTGAGGTTGAGTTATCTGGAACAGGTGAAAAGATTTTAGAGGATGGAGTTAGCGCGTCTTACCAATCTGGTTTCGAAATTATTGGTCCAGTAATGGTCGGTCCTTCATCTTCTCATACTGCCGGTGCCGTTCGCCTCGGTAATGTTGCTCGTCAACTTCTAGGAGAAGAACCTGAGGAAGTCGTATTCACCCTAATGGATTCTTTTGCTAAAACTTATCAAGGTCATGGCACTGACCTAGCATTAATAGCCGGCGTTTTAGGCTATACGACTCGTGATTCAGAAATAGCTGATATACGTGATATTGCTGAAGAACGTGGATTAAAGATTAATTTCCTCGAGCGTAATCTAGGAAACTATCACCCTAATACTGCTCGTATTCATATCTTCGGTCCAAATAACCACGTCACCATCATTGGCTCATCAGTAGGTGGTGGAAAAATCGAAATCAACAAATATGATGAATATGATGTTCGCTTTTCTGGCGAACGCCCTACTTTAATTATCCGTCATAAAGATAAAATTGGAACAATCGGTCGCCTTTCAACCTTCCTACAAGATCATGATATAAACATCTCATACATGACACACCAAAGAGCTAAAATTAATGGCCCCGCTATTACTATCTTTGAAATGGACCAAGAGCTTAACCAAGAAGATACAGATGAGCTTCTTCTTCGCTTTAGCTTTATTGATGATTTAAAGGCTATCTATGTAAAATAAATTAAAACCTATTCCCAGTCATGGGGATAGGCTTTTCTCATAGTATTTTTACTCCTCGTCATTTCGTAATAAATGGCCATCTTCGTTCTTGACCAAAAAGTGAACAGTAGCAAAGACAATAAAGATAGCTATGGATCCTAATACCAAATCTTCCATTGTTTGCGCATAAATCAGCATTTTTCTAGCAATTACAAATAAGATCAGTTCTAAAACTGCTTTAGGAGAGTGAAAAAGCAACATAAAAATTAACTCAATTCCCACTAAAAGCAACAAAGCATAACCTAAAAAATTTTGAAAAACAGAATAGGTTTCTATAACATCTGCTTGTAAAACTAAATAACCGTATTTAAATAAGTCAATCATTCCTACAGCGACACTTAAAGTAATAGCTATAACTATTACCATTTCAAGTAAACGAGAATATTCTTCGAGAGTCTGTTTTAATCTATCAATATTAAATTTCATTTTTTCGCTCCCTATATAATCTTTAATCTGAACGCTTAGCCATCAATACCACGTTCAATTGCTTTTTTATATGAATCAACAATCTTCTCTTCTTGTTTAATTAACTGTCCTAAAGTTAAAGTTAATTGTTGAGAGTTCTCTAAACTATCTAATTGATCCTTCTGATAATCAATGTCTCGCCAGACTAATTCATGTTCCAACTTTTTCCCTATTACGTTTAACTTCTCAATAATTTGATGCTTGAGCCGTTTTTTCCGTCTACTCTCTTGTGATTCTATTTGAGGTAGGAGTTGATAAATTGTCTCGAGTGGAATTTTTCTTTGCATATGTCCGTGCTTGACGATACAATATTCTTTACTAAAAGGACTGATTCCAGGATAGATTCCATGAATTTGATAAATACCATCGTATAAATGATACGTTCCCTTTTTAAACTCAGGAAGAAATACTCTTTTCAGTCGATAGACTGGATCTTCTCCCACAATCTCAGCTATCCACATTTTTTCATCACTATTTGGGCTTAAAGTTAGTTTTTGGGCTTTAAATTCTTCGTTCAAATCGATTACCTTTCAATTCAAATAAATCTTTCATAAATTCAGGAATTTGCTTTATTAATCTGGATGGTAACACAATAAATTCTTTTTGATTAATTTGATTAGCAATCGCTGTGTGCATATAAGCAGCTATCAATACAGCACCCAAAGGGGATGAAGACTGTCCCATCAATCCAGATATCATACCAGCTAAGGTATCGCCCATTCCCCCTATTGCCATGCCTGCATTGCCCGGGATATTGCTATAAGATAAGCCGGAAGGCTGATAAATCTCAGTTTGATGCGATTTTAATACGAGGATAGCTTGATATGAATCTGAAAATTCCTGAGGATCATTGATATTGTTCGCTTCTTGCATTTTTAGCCATTCACCCAAGTGAGGGGTAAAGATTAATTGGCCTTTACAAGAAAATGGACCTTCTTTCGCCCACAGGCTAATGGCGTCTCCATCAAGAATTAACACTTGATTAGGTTGGATACTTGATAGCGTTTCACTTAATATCTCAATACTTTCTTGACTCCTACCAAGGCCCGGACCAATTAACACGTGATTTGCTTTAGAAATCCACTGTTTCCTCAAATTTTGATCTGCCCAATTCCCAACCATCATCTCTGGAGTATGCAAATGACAAACATTTATATTAGTCTTTGCAGTTAGCAAACTCGTTAAGCCCGAACCAACATGAACACAGGCGCTAGCAGCTAATATTGCAGCCCCCGCCATCTGTTCATTACCTGCTATAATCAAACTATGTCCGTAGTTCCCTTTGTAACTATCAAATGGACGAGGATCTATAAGTGATCTTATTTTAGTCAAGCTTAATTCAATCATCGTTTTCCTCATTTCCTTGAATATAGTATTATATTAAGCTGAAATCTAATAACAAGCAAGTCAAAATAATACGCTTACAAAGTAAAAACGATGAGGCTAGGAATTTCTCATCATTTTTTATTTTTTTTAATCAATAACAAGAATTGAAATACCTACTGACTGAGGTCCGGCATGTACTCCTAAAACGGGAGTTAATTCAGTCACAATGGATGTTTCAGCATTAGCAATTTCTTCGGCCAAATCTTTTTGTAATTGAGAAATTTCTTCGTTATTATTGCCGGCAAAAAGAGCGATTTTGTAGCGTTTAGCTCCTTGCAATTTTTCTTTAGCTGCTGCTAAAAGGGTTGCATAAGATCTTTTCTTCCCTCTTGCCTTATTAATGATTTCAATTTCACCGTTATGAATAGTTAATAATGGATTAATATTAAAGAAAGTACCAATCATACCAGCATACTTATTAAACCTCCCACCCTTAATAACATATTTCAACGTTCTAAACAGAGCGTAAATACCAGCTTTATTTTCCACTCTTTCTAATTCAGCTAAAATTTCCTCAGCTGACTTACCATCTTCTCTGAGTTCAGCAGCATAGATTGAAAGTAAACCAGTGATTGAAGCAATATAATTGGATTCATAAATGAAGATTTCTAAGTTTTTATACTGTTCTTTAACTACTTCATATAATTGACGCATACCGGTTAATTTTAAAGATGCTGTAATTACTACTGCTTGAGTATAACCCTTCTCTACTAAACGATCCAAAAGATCTATAATTTCTTGGATAGGCGGAATACCAGTCGATAAGACGTCATGATGTTGCATCTGTTCGTAGAATTCCCTAGAATCAATATCAATCAAGTCACGATAGTGTTTATCTCCCATTTGCAACATATAGTGAATGATTTCAATACCGTAATGTTCAGCAAGATCTGCCTTTAAGTCTTGTGAAGTATCTGCAATAATAGCTAATTTATTCATTATAATCTCCTATCTGGTCATAACCACCTGATTCAATAATCAATTCGGCTAGTAATTTAGTAGCAAATGCATGTGATACTGCATTAATACCTTCGGTTTTTTTACTTATTTCAATTCCTTCAACAACAAAGGGACGATTTTGACCTACCGTTTTAAAAACACGTTGAACAGCATTGTTAATTGACTCTGAAAACAAATCAAACCCTTCTTCGATCGTTACCCTCTTCGTTTGGAGTTCAATGCCCCTTCGAACGGTTTCAATAGGCAAAATACGTTTATAGATAGCAATAATTAAAAGAAAGGCTATCTGTTGACGTCCATACTTCCTACCCTTGATTTTAGGGATGACACCCCATTTAGAATAATTTTGAATCATCGTGGAAGTCATTGCTACTTCGTCATTCATGATTGGGCCCAAACAATCTTGAATATATTCAACCACTTCTTGGTTGAACATGGACTGTTTAGGTAATTCATCCCATGAAGGACAATGGAAAGCTAATATCTTCTCAATTTTTATCGTCACTTAGCACCCCTTTTATCTAGTTATCACCACTATATGTTACCATCTAAATACATTCTGTCAAGCAAAAAAACATATTAAAAAAACTCGAGAAAATATCTCGAGTTTTTTATTCATCAAGTTGACCATTATGAAACACTTCAGACACATCGTCATCATCTTCTAGAGCATCAACAATGGTTGTCAGTACCTCATAATCTTTTTTTGATAGATTGACAAAAGTTTTGGGTATTAAGGTTAATTCAGCTGTATAAATCACTAGCCCTTCTTGCAACAATTTATCTCTTACCTTGGCTAATTCACTGGGATCCGTATAAATCTCAAAAACTTCTTCAGAACTTTCTAAGTCTTCGCCGCCCACTTCTAGAACAAGCATCAACATTTCATCTTCATCTAGATTGTTCTTTTCTCTTTCTAAAACAATATAGCCTTTGCGATCAAACAGGTAATTAACCGTTCCGGATTCTCCAATATTACCACCATTTTTATTATAAGCAATCCTGACATTGGTCATAGTTCGGTTACGATTATCAGTCAATGCTTCGGTCAAAATAGCTACCCCTTGAGGGCCAAAGCCCTCATATATCACTTCATCATAATTCTCTCCTTCAGAGGAGGTCGTCGCCTTTTTAATGGCTCGATCGACATTATCATTTGGCATATTATTGGCTTTAGCCTTGTCCATAGCTAAACGCAAAGCGGGATTAGTGTCCGGATCCCCTCCGCTCTGTTTAGCTGCCATATAAATTTCCCGTGATAATTTTTGGAAGAGTTTCCCTCTTTTAGCATCCTGGGCACCCTTACGATTTTTTATATTATTCCACTTAGAATGTCCTGCCAATGTTATCGACTCCTTTCACTTTTATAAATCTATTTCTAATAAGATGGGGGTATGATCTTGACGCTCGCCTGAATCGATCATTTCAGATCTTTGAACTTTATCAGCGATTCGATCACTCACTAAGAAATAATCAATTCTCCAGCCTGAATTATTCTGTTTACTTGTTCGAACCCTTTGGGCCCACCAAGTATAAACGCCTTCTACTGGACCATGTAAATGACGAAAAGTATCCGTGAAACCTTTGTTTAAAAGATTAGTAAATCCTTGACGCTCTTCATCTGTAAAGCCTGCAGAAAAGTGATTTCTGTCTGGATGAGCCAAGTCAATTTCTTTATGAGCTACATTAAAATCACCTGTCGCAATCACAGGCTTTACTTGGTCTAAACATACTAAATAATCAGCATACTTTTCATCCCAAATCTGACGATCCTCTAGTCTCTTTAACTCGCTTCCAGCATTTGGAGTATATACATTAGTAAGGTAAAAATCAGCAAATTCCAATGTCATTATTCTACCTTCATAATCCATTGGATGAGGACAAGAAATTTCTGGATAAGAAACTTCAGCTTTTAAGTCTTTCTTATACATAAACATCGTTCCAGCATATCCCTTACGAGCTGGTTCTTGAGAAGAACGCCAAGCTATTTGATAATTAGGAAATAGTTCCTCTATAACCTTTTTATGTTTTTTGGTTGGTCCCTTAGCAGATAACTTAGTCTCTTGAATAGCTATTACATCTGCTTGCAAAGCGTTGAGTTTAATCAAAACTTCTCGAGACAGGATGGCTCGATTAGAATCACTGGTCAATGCAGCGTTTAGTGAATCAATATTCCAAGATATAATTTTCATTTCATTCTCCTTTTTAAATATTAGCCTCTTTATTTTATCATATTTAGCCTTGCTTCTCGAATGGTCTATAAATCTCTCAACTGTTTCAACTCATAGTGTTTACGATAGAATGCTGGTATTAAAATAATTAATGAACCTAACCAAGCCATCGGATTAGATAAGACCGTTCCAGAAAATCCAATCATAGGAGTTAATACAAAAGCAGCAATAACCCTCATGACTAATTCCGCAATACCAGCTAATCCAACTCCTGCTAAAGCATTTAAACCAATACTTCGCCCCACTATAAAAGTGTCTACCATATTGTAAAATAATTGGAATAAATTCCCCATTATTAAAGGAATCGAAAAACGAATAATCTTTTTAATGGAGGATCCGGTTGTCATATCATTCAATGGCCTACCTCCTAAGTTTAAATACCTACTCAGTATAGGAAAAACTAAAGATTGCTTCAATGAAATGAAAACACATTCTTTAGTAAAAAAAGCCGAACATTTAAATTTAACAAAAGATTATATATTTTTATGCTCTTCCGAAAGACAACTATCTTTGTTACAATCATTTCATCAATTTGAGGAGGAATTCAATGGAAGCCATTCGCAATTATTTTAAGTTTTCTGAGAACAATACGGACCTAGGAACAGAGATACAAGCAGGAATCACTACCTTTCTTGCTATGTCTTATATCATGTTCGTCAATCCAGCCATTTTGTCACAAGCAGGTATGCCGGCACAAGGAGTATTTCTAGCTACTATTTTTGCTGCTGCTATTTCAACTTTATTCATTGGAATATTTGCTAATGTTCCTTACGCCTTAGCTCCCGGGATGGGATTAAATGCATTCTTTACCTATACGGTTGTTTTTGCCTTAGGATTCACTTGGCAAGAGGCACTATCCATGGTATTCATTTGTGGAATCTTGAACGTTTTAATCACTATCACTAAAATTCGTAAATTATTAATCGTTTCAATTCCTGCATTTTTACAACATGCTATTTCTGCTGGTATCGGTATTTTCATCGGCTATATCGGTTTAAAAAATGCTGGTCTTTTACAATTCACCTCAGGTGCCGGGAATATTATCTCTGTCAATAATGGAGATCCTATGGCGGAAACAATCTCTGGTGGAGTATTCAGCGTTGTAACTGATGGTGGTATTGTCCCAGAATTGGTTAATTTCACCCAACCAGGTGCCTTAATTGCAGTTGTTGGTATAATTGTCACCATTATCCTAATGATGAGAAAGTCTAAAGGAGCCATTTTAATTGGTATCGCTGTTACAACTGTATTAGCTTTCCTAACCAATGTGGTTGACTTAGGACAAGTTTCATTCGCCGATAATTCTCTCTCTTCTGCTTTTGCTGACCTTGGGCAAATTTTTGGCGTAATTTTCACCAGTGCAGGAATCCCTTCTCTATTTGGCGATCTTACTCGCTTACCAATTGTTTTAATGACAATCTTTGCTTTTTCACTTTCTGATGTTTTTGATACAATTGGTACCTTTATTGGTACTGGTTTACGCTCAGGTATCTTTTCAAAAGCCGATCAATTAGCTTTAGAATCCGGTTCAGGATTCACTTCTAAGATGGATAAAGCCTTGTTCGGCGACTCAGTAGGGACAATTTTTGGAGCAATTCTAGGTACTTCCAATACTACAACCTTTGTCGAGTCATCTGCTGGGATTGGAGCTGGAGGTCGTACAGGCTTTACTTCAGTGGTAACAGCGCTTTGCTTTGTTCTTTCTGCTTTCTTATCGCCAATCATCTCTTTAATTCCTGCACAAGCAACAGCACCAGCCTTGATTATTGTCGGGATTTTGATGGTTAGCTCTCTATCCGATATTGACTGGTCGAATTTTGAAGATGCTGTGCCGGCATTCTTCGCATCTGTTTTTATGGGTTTAACCTACTCCATTTCCAACGGAATTGCAGCAGGATTCATTCTCTATGGAATCATTAAAACAGCTAAAGGACAAACTAAAGAAGTTCATCCAATTATTTGGGTATCGATTGTTCTCTTTATCATCAACTTCATCGTGCTAGCTATTATTTAAGAATAATACTTAGGCTCTTTGTCAAATAGGGTTGATGAGTAGGTGAGGTAACCGACTGGTTACTTCA